>JABFSP010000137.1 GCA_013140565.1 Ignavibacteria bacterium | reverse complement strand
GCTTGTGTATGGCTTTGTGTATTTTTACTGGCGTATGGCTAAACTTGAAACACGGCTTATTAAGCCCGTTATGTGGGGGATATATTACAATCTATCCGTAATAGGATTCTTCAGTTTCATGCTGCTTGGCATCACCAAATTCTGGGATATAACTTACATCATATATGACATACTCTGGTGTTTAGCAGGCGGCGCGTTTATAGGAGTTATGACACGCTACACTCATAACAGATTAACAAAATAATCCTGCAATCCTTCAAAATTGCATTTCTGCTTCAATTTCCCCTGTATTTTTTTATCAATTGTATTTTTACTGTTTATACGCTAAATTATTGGTTTACTAACAGAATTTTGCAAGGCAAGCCGCCGGAATTAATCAATTATAATGGCTTTTAACGAACCTACCGGTTCTGATAAAAAAGTACAGGATCATATCAAAGAATCGGGTGAAATACCCCGGCACATTGCTATAATCATGGATGGCAACGGGCGCTGGGCGCAGGATAAAAACCGCCCCCGTACATTCGGTCACCGTGAAGGTGTCCACTCAGTCCGCGATATTGTTGAAGCATGCGGCCAAATCGGCGTTAAATACCTGACTTTATATACATTTTCAACTGAAAACTGGCGCAGACCCAAAACAGAGGTCGCAATTTTGATGAAACTCCTTATCCGCTCTTTGCGCAGCGAAACCGATAAGCTTCACGAAAATAATGTGAGACTTATGGCTGTGGGAGATATGTCCGCGATGCCTCCGCAGGTGCTTAATGAGCTCACCGAAGCTATAGAAAAAACAAGGAACAATAAGACCATGACTTTGGTTTTAGCTTTAAGTTACAGCGGCCGGTGGGATATCTTAAATGCAGTTAAAAATATATCCGCTGATGTTGGATCAGGCAAGCTGGATAAGGCTGATATAGACGAAAAAACATTTTCAAATTACCTTGTAACCGGGGATATCCCCGATCCTGACCTGCTCATAAGAACAGGCGGCGACTTCAGAATAAGTAATTTTTTGCTATGGGAATCTGCATATACTGAATTCTATTTCGATAAAACATTCTGGCCTGAATTCAGAAGGCAGCAGCTTTATGACGCGATACGCGAGTTCCAGAACAGGGAGCGCAGGTTCGGAATGACTACTAAACAAATTCAAACAAAGAAAAAAGCTTAATGAGAGATATAAAGAAAGTTCTTTTTTTATTTTTTGCCCTCATATTCATACTTCAATTTAATGTTTTTGCCCAGGATGGTCCGAAGACATATAAAATACTTTCCATCAATGCTGAAGGAAATAAATTTTATGATTCACGGATAATTGTTTCAAACAGCGGGCTCAGGGTCGGCGATGAAATAATGATACCATCAGAAGCTACACAGGCGGCTATTATGAACCTGTGGAACATGAAGCTTTTCAGTGATGTGGAAATTTCAGTTGATAAAAAAGTTGGAGATGGCGCTTACCTTGTCATAAAAGTAAAAGAGCTTCCCAAACTGGATAACATAAAATTTTCCGGCAACGATGAGTTCAGCGATAAAGATCTCGAAGAGAAAATTCCCCTTGAAACCGGGCAGGTTGTTACTCCCCAGACCGTTAAGGATATTGAATACAATATCACCAAACTGTACGAATCAGAAGGATACCCGCTTGCAACAGTGAAAGTTGACCAGTTCGTAAATTCATACAACGAAGCGCAGCTTCGTGTAAAGATATCCGAAGGTACTAAAATAAGTGTGCGGAATATCCGTTTTACGGGTAACAGCAAAATTTCATCAAGTGACCTCAAAGGCGCAATGGAAGAAACCTCCGAGCGCGTTTGGTGGAAGTTCTGGGATAAGGCGCGTTTTAGCCGCAACGATTACGAAAAGGATAAAGAGTTCATACTCAATCATTACAAAGAAAACGGTTTTAAAGATGCAACCATCATTGAAGATAAATTAGAGTATAAAAACAACAAGGAAGATGTTGATATTCTCATTAAGGTCGCAGAAGGCCCCAGGTATAAAGTAGGGAATATTGTTTTTGAAGGTAATACTGTTTACAAGGATTCATTGCTTGTTGAAAAGCTTGATATGAAACGCGGCGATGTTTTTAATTTCATGAAGTTCAATCAAAACCTCCGCGGCAATGAAAGCCAGTCTGATATCGCTTCGCTCTATCTTGATAACGGCTACCTTGGATTCAATGCCGATGTTGATGAAACCGTAAAAGAAAATAATTACGTTGACCTCAAAATTAACATAAGCGAAAACCGCCAGTACAGGGTCGGACTCATAAACTTCTCCGGCAATACAAAAACGCAGGATAAAGTTATCCGCAGAGAGCTTTTCACGCTGCCCGGTCAGTACTTCAATAAGACGGCAATGGTGCGGAGTATGCAGCAGTTATCACAGCTCAATTACTTCAACCCCGAAGCGCTTAATTATGATTTTGTACAAAGGAATGACAGCACAGTTGACCTTGTTTACCTGGTCGAAGAGCGCTCATCCGATCAGCTTAATGCATCAGTAGGGTACAGCCAGACTTTCGGATTTTCGGGGAGTCTTGGTTTGACATTCAATAACTTCGATATTCTCGACCCGCTCTCAGGCGGAGCCGGGCAGATATTATCTCTGCAATGGGATTTCGGAACCGAAGGTACTTACCGTACATTCAGAATTGGTTTCACCGAGCCATGGCTGTTTAATACAGCAACATCCGCGGGTATTGATCTTTATGACACCAAACAGAATTACACATACGAAATTCAGGAAACGGGTTCAACATTAAACCTCGGAAGACGCTTTCGTTTCCCGGATGATTATTTCCGCGGTGACTGGTTCTTAAAATTCCAGCGTACAAATGTTATCAACGGCGCGGGAATCTACGAAACAGGTTTAAGAACACAGATAAGTATAGGACAGGTTATTTCAAGGAACTCGACCAACAGCCCTATATTCCCGTCAGTCGGTTCAAAGATATCGCTCTCGGCGGAAATCGCGGGCGCTAATGTAATTGGTACCACAAATTTTTATAAGCTAGGCTTCAAAAGCGAAGCATACAAGAGCCTTGATAACGCGGGCAAACTTGTACTTGCCTCAATTTTTGATATTGAAAGTATCTCAAGTCTTTCCAGCGATAACTACGTTCCGCCAAATGAGTTGTTCTTCATGGGCGGCAGCGGACTTTCATACAACACGGTTGCGCTTCGCGGATATGATGACCGCTCAGTTGGTCCGGTAAATCTTGTACGCTCACCCGTGGGCGGCAGGTTCATGATGAAGTATGGTGTTGAGCTCAGGTATTCACTCTCGCAGGATCCGATCCCGATCTTCCTTATGATCTTCGCTGAAGCCGGTAACCTTTGGCCATCATTTAAGACTGCTGATATTTTTGACCTGAAGCGCTCAGTTGGTTTCGGCGCAAGGCTTATGCTCCCGGCAGTTGGTATCATAGGTTTCGATCTTGGCTACGGCTTCGATAGGAAAATTGTCGATAACGAAGACCCGTCATGGCTCTTCCATTTCCAGTTCGGCAGGGGATTCTGATAACCTGAATATTTGTTTCAGGACTTTAAGATTTTAAAGAAGAAAATAAAAATTAATTCATATTTAAGGAGAAACAATTGAAAAACATTTTAATAGCATTATTTTTGTTTGCTGTTGTGGCAGCACCGGCAAGCAGCCAGGTAAAAATAGCTTTTGTGGATAGCGAAGTTATTATTGCCCAGCTTCCTGAAGCACAGGATGTAAAGAAAAAACTTGAAGACCTGCAGAAACTCTATATTGATACCATTACCATAAAGGAAAATGATATCAAATCAAAAGCGGATGCATTTAAGACCAAATACGAAGACGCGCAGAAGCAGATCGAAGCCGGCAAACTTACCGCTGACCAGATAAAAGCTCTTGAAGGCGAGCTTGGCATGATGCAGGAAGAAGTTCAGGCATTGGACCAGGAACTTTCAGTTTACAAACAGGGCATCCAGAAGACATTATATGATGTACAGCTTGAACTGTTTAAACCCGTAAAGGAAAAAATTACCAAGTCAATAGAAACACTTGCAAAAGAACTGAAGTACAATATTGTGCTGGATAAAGCAAGTGACGCGCTTATTTACGGCGATAAGGATATTGATATTACATTTAAAGTTTTAGATAAACTGAAATAAAATACCTCACCCCCAACCC
>JABFSP010000256.1 GCA_013140565.1 Ignavibacteria bacterium | reverse complement strand
GAAGTAAACACAGCGGTGAGTCTTTGTGGTGAAGTTACCGGCCAGATAAATCCTGCTGCTGAACCCGAAAATGTCACTCTATCGCAATTAAAATATCCGTCAGTTCTGAAAACTGCGTTGATGTTGTTGCCCTGCATGAAAATGCTTTGGGCAGGCGCAAGCGGCTGTGAGTGGATTATTGATGCTGCTATCAATAAGAGAAAAAGATAATTTACGAGGGTTTTCATATCTTTTTTTTAAAACATAGCTAAAAAAACAAGTATTGTCAATAAACAAATGAGAAATTATTAATTTAAGAGTTCCTAATTCCTTTTAGCAACACTTTATTACAGATGAGATCAAACATTTTGAGAATGTGAGCAAAATCACCTGAAATACGCATTTTTTGGTAATTTCATTAAAGGATAGCGTATTGTATATAAAGACAGGATTTTTACTTTTTTCTCACATAACCGAAGTAATTCAGCCAAAATGTAACCGTAATGAACGCTAAAACTGCAATGATAGTAGTTATCATACTTTTGTAAACGAACAATTGAAGCAGTATAACCAAGGTACCGTAGATGAAAGGATAAATAATTGATGTCATCCTTTGCAGTGAATTGATAAGTGTGTTTTCACGGGTGAATGGCAGGCTTCTGCTTAAAAGGTTGTAAATTGAATTATATAAGTTGGCCGCTGCGAAAATGAATATTGTATGCAAAAGCGCCTGGTGCATTGGGATCTTTATGGTAAAAATTATTCCAAGTCCAATACAAGCGGGAATAAGCAGGTATACCACAAAAAATTTCCTGAAGCCATTTCTGAAATTCCTCTTTGATGCTGCGGGGTATGAATCATAAACCCACGAAGCGCCGGAATAATTTGTTACCTTAACTCCGATAATGGCGGTGTTCAATACAACCAGCAGGCTTAGCAGAAGTGAAATATGGAATACAGGTTTGATATCAAAATAATTTTTATCAAACGGCGCGGGTAACTGGTTTGTTATCAGCGCAAATATACCAAGGCCAAGCGGTATGATTATCATAGGGAGTATAGCCAGCCTCACGGTTTTATCTTTATAGTATAAGGCGCGTATCAGCCCGTACGAAGAACGCTCTGTGTTATTGCGCAAATATACATTCTGAATGAAATCAATTACCATTCGGAAGATAAAAAATCTTTTCCTCTCGGTACCACTTGATGAAATTATTCTGGAATTAAGGAATTTATCCCTTATATGTACGTAATTCTCATCAAGATACATTTTCAGGCTGAAGTAACTGAGAATTGTTATCAATAGCGGCATAACCAGTTTTACTATCAAGCCGACTTCAAACAGGTATTGATTTCGTGTTGTTAAAAATGCAAACCATGCCGGCGGAAAGTAATCAATAATACCCTTTGTTTGCAGAGAAGCAATATACCCGTTCACGCTGCTTCCGGGTCTGCCTGTAATGCCAAATGAAATGAACTGGTAAGCCATAATGAGCAGGAGTATCATTCCAGCCTGGAATATCATTGTATATGAACCAATACTTTTTGTGCGGAAGATCTTTAATGCCATGCTGTAGAGCAGAATAAGTACATTTGCCGTAAAAAAAAACAGCATCAGCGCCGATATATAAAAAAGCAGCGCCCTTGGGAATGATCTTAATATGGCGTAATAATAAATACTCCCCGGCAGAAGAAGGGGTAATGATAAAAGAAACAGGTAACGGGTTATCATGTACATCTTTGCGCTAACAAGCAGTTTCAGGTCAATAGGCATCGCAGCGAGTATTTCCGCTTCGGTTTTGCTGGTTATGAGATTATCAAGCTCAGTAATAATTGTGAATGCAATGATAAGCGAGTAAAAAAGGAAAGTTAAGAAAGAGAACTGGAATCCGGTCGGGTCAGCGTTTTGTTTAAGCAGTATCCACGGTAAAAATACTCCGGGTATGAAATACGAAATATTAAGCAGCAGCATTTTTCTGCCGGAGCCTGTTTTGCTCCTGGTTTCAAGTTTCAACAGCAGGCTGCCGAGTATTTTTACTTTATTTATCAATTAGTTCAGTTAATTTAAGGCTGGGATTTTTGTTTCTTCTCTTCAAGCTCTTTTAGATACTGCTGGTACAATACAATGTTCTTCTTGTGTTCATCGTAGCTAACTGCAAATCTATGGGAACCATCTCCTTTGGCAACAAAATATAGATAACTGTTCTCTTCCGGCTGAAGTGCCGCAATTATTGAGTTTAACCCCGGGTTATTAATCGGACCCGGCGGCAATCCTTTATACAAATATGTATTATAAGGTGATTCAATTTTAAGATCACTGTATAACAGCCTGTTCTTTGAACCGCCGGGAAGGATATACTGAACTGTCGGATCAGCCTGAAGCTTCATCCCTTTTTTTATCCTGTTATAATAGACCCCTGAAATGATCTTTTTCTCAGGTTCATATCTTGTTTCACCTTCAATTATTGAAGCCATTGTTACAAGTTCGTTCAAAGTCAGTTTCTTAGCTTTCATTTCCTCACGCATTTCTGGTGTTACTCTCTTCCGGAAAGTTGAGGCCATGAGTAAAATAATTTCTTTCTCGCGGTTTAGCGAATTAAACTGGAATTGATAAGTATCAGGGAACAAGTACCCTTCGAGATCTTTGATTTTACTTTCATCATCAAAGCCAAGCAGTTTTATCAGGCTGTCGTTTTTGGCTTCTTCTACAAATTTTGCTGAATCAACCCCTATCTGCCGCTGCAGCAGTCTTCCCATCTGCCTTATGTTCAGCCCTTCCGGAATGGTTACTGTCACTGTCCTGATAATTGTCGGGTCTGTTACCGTGCTCAGCACATTAAGGTATGTTAACCCGTTCCCGAATTTGTATTCACCTGGTATCAGGTTATCCTGCTTGCCGAAAACCCTGCCTATGGCAATGAACACATACTTGTTATAAATTACCTGGCTTTGCTCAAGCTTTTCTGCGACTGTTCGTAAATTATCACCCTTTGTAATTTTGATGACAATATCCGTGGGAGAATTATTGTATCCTTTGTTCAATAATCCCAATTGCAGAGTAAAGAACACCGCTAAAGTGAATAAAAAAACGGATGGATAAATAATTCTTTGCAATTTCAATAACTAATACTATTTAATTTTAACCGAATCCTGTTTCTGAATATTCAGGCTGTTTAGCTGGTTTACAGCGGCAGTATCCTGAGGGTTATTTGATGTATATTTGCCAAGTACATTGCGGGAATCCTCAATCCTGTTCTGGAGCTTGTAAAGATTACTGAGTGATATTACCGCATCCCTGTAATCAGGATAAATTTCAATGGCTTTCAAAAGATTTTTCTCGGCTGAAACAGCGTCATTAACGTATGAACTTACATAGGCCATCATTAAATAGGTCATTGAGCTGTTTGGATCAAGTGCAGCGAGCTGTTTCAAAACATTCATAGCCTGCGGATACTGCTTTGAAGCAATTAGCTGGCTTACATATTGGATACCGCTGTTCACTTCAGTTGAAAGTAAATGTGTTTTGCCGGGAATGTATTTAAAGACCTGCATTATCTCGAAAGCATTTTCACCGGCGGTAAACAAAGCCGGCTGGTTAACTACCTGGAACCACTCTCTTAAGAATGCCATATAAGAAACATTCTGTTTGATTATCTGTTCCTGTACAAATCCGGCGAATTCTTTTGTGTTAAGCTTTGTAATAAATTCCGGGTTTATTAGTCCAACTACATCCACTATTTTTCTATCTGAATAATACGCAATTGCGCCCACATCATGCGTTGCAATTATTGATCCTTCGGGGGTATTGTTCTTAAGCCATTTCGCGGTTTCTACCTGCCTTATATAAATGTGCCGCGACTGGTCCTGGAAAATTTCTTTTGAGGCGCTGTAACCTGTTGCAAAATAAACAATTGTTCCGGCAAGCAGAATAATATTTAACCCGTTCACAAGTTTTGTATCACCTATGTAATTTGCGAACCATCTAAAAAACTCTCTTCCGCCATAAACCGAAAGCAATATGTAGAACGGGAATACCGGCATTAAATACCTTCCGAAACGGTGAGCATAAGGAAGTTTATACCAGTACATGAATATCAGCAGTGTTATAAAAATGAAAGCCGGTATCAAAGGATTGTATTTCAGCTTAAAAGTATCTGTGGCAAGTTTAATTACCCCAAAAACAAACGGAATAAAGATCAACATGTATGCTGATTCAGTGAAGTATTGCCAAACTTCAACCTTCAGAAAGTCAGACCGGCTTCGGAACTCCGCGGAATAATATGCCAGTTTTGCGCTGTATGTGTTAGGAAGCAGTGAGCCGGCGATGACAAAATTCATGGCAAAGTAAACTGCCATTATCACGCCAAATATCCCTGCAATTCTGTAGAGGTCTTTCTTTTCAAATAATAAAATATCGGTATTTTCCTTAGGTGCGCGGTTCCTTAAGTAAACCCTGAAGAAATAATCAACAGCAATTGCCGCAATGAAAGCAAGCGCGTCGGGTCTTGTCCAGAAGGTCAGCCCCAATGTTACTGCAAAACCAATTGCATTCATTTTGCGGTAATAATAGTAGCATGCTACAAGCAGGAAAATATAAAGCGTGGTCTCCATTCCGGAAACAGAAATAAAATTGATCCATTTATCAAAAACAAGCAGCAAAGCTGCGGCTATTGCCAGCCAGTTTTCCTTCGGGAAAAATGTTCCACTGAGTTTGTAAAAGTAATAAACCGAAAGCGTAAAAAATAATATCCCGATTATATAGCTCAGCCACATTTCATTTTTGGTGATAAAGAATCCTGCGGCAAGTATTACAGTATAAATGGGTGAGGTAGAGCCCGCTGTTACCAGTTCATTTTTGAAATAAGAAAAGCTGCCGTACTCGGCAAGATTCTTTGCGAATTGCAAATGTATCCATGGGTCATCCAGCGGAAAACTGTTATAGTGATTAACTGAATTGGCATAATAAATATAATAATACGGCAGTACTACTGAGAGTATGAGCAGAACAGCAATAACTATCAATCCTGTTGTGTGGCTTAGGTTCAGATCAAAGGAAATATCAATTGCCTTTTTGACGTTTTTATGCTGTTTTTCCTGTTTTTTTGAAGGTTTTGCCATTTATTATTATGTTACTTAATATTTAAGAAATTTGCCAATAGAAGCTCAAAAATAGCAATTTTATGCGTGTTATTCAATTTAAATGAGAAATCTTTTAGGAAATATAATGATTACAACATATAGTAATTATTAATTAAGTATGTATATTTGAACTAAAGGAGAAAATATAATATGATACAAAACCACATTATAATGATGATTAACGCTGTAGTATTGATTGCATTGGGTGTTTATGGCTATTTTACATCAGGGAGTCCAACTGCATTGATAGCCCCGGCGATAGGTTTGATACTTTTCGCTCTTTCTTTTCCAACAAAGAAAGAAAATAACACTGCGGCTCATATAGCGGTTGCGTTAACATTGATAGCATCAATTGCTTTTATAGTAATCGGCTTCAGAAGAGGCAATACAATGGTCATTGGTATGGGAATATTTACATTTGTTTGTTTTGATCTTTATGTGCTGAATTTTATTTTAAGGAAAAAACAAAGAGATCTGAATAAAGCCGGCAAATAGTACTAAGCAGAAATAATACTGAATAACAAATAAGGGGCATATTGAATGCCCCTTTGTTTTATGTACTGTTTTATTAAAATTTTATCTTACCAGAGAAAGCTTCTTTGTATCTTTAAAAATTCTTCCGCTTTTGGTCCTTGCTTCGAGTGTATAAAAATAAATTCCTGAACCAAGACCTGCTGCATCCAACCGGGTGCTGTAGCTGCCTGCTGAATAATTCCTGTTTACCAGAAGCATTACTTCTCTGCCAAGCAGGTCATATATCTTTAAGGTTACAAATCCCGCTTCAGGAAGTGAAAAACTTATTTTAGTTTCAGGGTTAAACGGATTTGGATAGTTTTGCTCAAGTGAGAATTCCGCGGGTGTATAGTTGTTTCCAATTGCAAGCGGTACATCGTTTGTATCAATGAAAACATTGTAAACTTCGCCACCGTTGCCAAATGACCTTGCGTGTATTGCCTTTCCGCTGGCAATGACAGTACTCCCGTCAGTTGAAGCATTGCACCAGAAGAACGATCCGGGTGATGATACCCCGAAGATAGGGGCTGCTGCCGGTATGGTTGTTTTAAAGACCAGCAGGTCATAATTGTTGTTGCCAAGATCTCCGTATGTTGAAGCCGCAAGTATCTTTCCGTTCTTTGAAAACGAAACGCTTGTTACCTGGTCGCCCGTGTTTGGATAAGTCCATACCGCTGTTGAGCTTGAAGTATTGAAATATTTTATCCTTCCGTCAAATCCGCCGCCGCTTACAAACACAAGCGTGCCGCAGGCTATCTTTGTACCGTCATAGCTGATATCAACCGCAGTCATCCATGAGCCGCCTTCGGCGGCCTGCCATAGGAAATTGTACGTACTGCCATTCCACTGGTAAACCCTCATTACGCCGCTGTAATTTATTGTGGCAATGTAGTTGCCGTTACCGCTTATTCCCTGCTGGAACTGGGTTCCGCTGGTTGCTGAAGGGTTGACTGACCCTGAATAAACAAGCTGACCGGTATAAGTTCTGAAAACATAAAATCCTAGATATGTGTTTACGATCACGAGTGAATCATTTCCTGACATCTTTACGCCCTGGATAGTTGCGCCTCCGGTGTTGTTTGTCTGCCCGACCCTGTAGCGCCATACCCAGTTTGTTGAATTCCTATTGAAGCCGAAGATCCAGCTTGAGTCACTCCTCGAAGCGCAGGCAATGATAAAATCACCCTGTGAAGTAATATCAACCGGTCCTGCCAGGCCCGTATCAGGTAACTGGGCTTCAAGGTTAAAATTAAATATCGGCGTATTACTTGCGCGGTTAAAAATGTAAATATTATGGTAGCTTCCGTTAACAATGTATCCACCGGTATCTGATATTGCCACGTAATTAACAAAAGTATTTGGATTGGAAGGATACTCCCACAGCGGTGTTGCCGAAGTGTTGTTATATAGTGCCACTCTTTCAGTGTTCAATCCCCAGCCTGCTGCCTGGAACAAGCCGTTCTTACTCACAGCGCATCTGTCACCGATCGCAATTGGGTCGCTGCATATCCACCTTATGGTTGAGGCATTGAGCATATTGCTTTGGGGTGTTATTACAGGTGCTGAATAAATTCCCTGCGGGGCGTTAAGTATTAATGCACTGCTCTGCTGCTGACCGCCGGAATACAAATACTGTGTTTGGATTTGAGGAAGTTCAGGGCTTAACGGCTGACTAAGTGTTGGTATGGAGAAAACAATGGATGAAATTACAAACAGAAGAATTATTTTGTTCATAACTGTGAAATTAGTTTGCTGAAAAATTAGATTTATTTTTACATTTTAATACAATTTTAATGCAAAAACAATTTAATACAGCGTGCAGGTAACATGATGCAAATAAAAAAGGGGACTGTAAGCAGTCCCCCTTAAAAACCAAAATTACTAAAAAATATTATTTTACAAGCATAAGTTTCTTTGTATCCTTCAGGATATTTCCGCTTTCAGTTGTTGCGGAAATGCTGTACATATAAATGCCTGTGCTTAAACCGTTAGCGTTCATATCAACTGCATATGTGCCGGCTGAGTAATCTGAATTAACAAGCTGCATAACTTCTTTTCCAAGCATATCGTAAACTTTTAGTGTTACAAAGCTTCTTTCGGGAATTGAGAAGTTTATCTTTGTTGAAGGATTGAACGGATTCGGATAGTTCTGTGAAAGCGAGAAGTTTTCAGCTACGGTTGTTATTGGAGTAATACCAACCACATTTCCCCATGTTCTGAAAACTCTAAAGCCATCTATATCTAAAGTAGGTGCATTTGCAGCAGAACCCTGTCTTATAACAATTCGGCTGATGTTTGGTGAATCAACCTGTGTGCCTGTAATTGGACCTGCGACTGCAGTTGGTTCGGTACCAGGTATTGCGCCATTCAGGACAAATAAGCTTAACTGGTCATCCTGATTTGTGCCAGTATTGAAAGTATACTTTACTATCACCAAATATGTAGTTCCAAGAAGGTAAGTAGCGGGAGCATAAGTTGTTGCTTCTGTACTTTTTGATATACCGATCTGGTAACCTCCAGACGCTGATTTAAGATAAGTTCTCATAGTATAAGTTGTTGTAGAAGTACTAGGGAGCAAAGCAAAGAAATAATCCCCTGTAGCCTGTACGGAATCAACTCGAAGCAAAAATGAAACATATACGCTATTGGTATTGACAGAATCATGCTGTTTATATATATCCTGTCCGTTATTCTTTACTCTTACATTGTTGCCGATTCCTGAATTTGGATAGCCTGAATAAGTTAAATTACCTGTGGCAACTAAAACTGTATTAACGTAGCTGTTTATCCATGTCCAACCGTGAGCTGTCAATGAATCATTGGCTGGGTAGTTAAAATTTTCGTCCATCAAAACCTGGCTTGAAGCCTCTTGCGCTATCACTAGTGACAAAAATGCCACTATAAGAAGTAATGTTCTTCTCATGAATTCATCTCCTTTAATTATAAGATATGTGTTTATTGATTATACAAATATACGGATTTTAGGATTAATTAACCGTGAGGAAATTGTTAGGAATTCATTGGGAAAATAGCCAAAATGAGCAGCAAATGAGGTTTTTGATACAGTAAATTAGGGATAAGAAAGTAATTGTTAGTAACTTAACGGTTCACTGTCCTTATTTTTTCAAGGTATTTCTGAATTAAAACTTCATAATCTTCGGTGTAATTTTCATTCTGCAGCTCAAGCGCATCCTGGTTAACGCCGTTAATAATATTGGGTTTTGATATTACTATTTCAGGAGGCGAGGATCTATCGAAATTTTTACCGGGACGTGATTCACGTTTCTGTTCAAAATCCTTTTCGCGGGTTGAAAGCTGGAAATCAAGCATACGCGAGAGGATTTTTTCCTGGCGCTTTTTAGTTTCCGGAGTAACATTGTTTTCCTGAAGGTCTTTAATTATTTCCTGCATATCTTTCTGTACCTGGTCAAGATTTCCAAGAAGTTTTTTGCCTTCAGATTCCTGCTGTTTCTTGAACTCTTCATTAAGCTGGTTAACACCGTCTTTTATCTGCTGCTGCTCCATAGCAAGTTTCTGCATTTGTGCCATCTGTTCCTGTGAAAGTTTTCCCTGGTTGCCGTTGGGACTCATTCCCTGCATTTGGTTATTCAATTGCTGCTGTTTGGCTATCATCTGCTGAAGCTGTTCAAGCAATTGCTGCAGACCCATGCCCGGCTTTTTGCCGTTGCCCGGTTTTCCGTTCTGGCACATTTGCGCCATTTTTTCCGCAGCTTTATCAAGTGATTCCTTGGCATTGCCCTGTGACTTATTCGCGTTCTTACCGTCTTTCTTGCTTAATTGGTCTGATGCCTTCTGCATCTCATTGAATGCATCACCAAGATTCTTGCTCATCATCGGGCTCATTCCCATCTGCTCTGCCATACTCATCATCTGTTCGGTCAAATTTGAAAGCTCATTCTGCAGTTTATCCTGCTGCATTTTGTTATCCTGGAAATCTTTAGGGTCAGTATTCTTATCAAAATTTTCAGACTCATCCATCAATTCCTGCTGCTTCTTTGACATCTCTTTAAGCTTGTCAAGGAATTCCTGCATTTTTTCCATCATCTTACTGTTTTCCTTATCCATCATGCTTTGCAGCATTTCCTGCATCTGCTGGTTCAGGTCGTTAAGGTCCTTTGATATATCTTCCTGCTGCTTCTGTGACTGATCTTTATTGCCCTGCTCAAGGTTTTGTTTGGAGTTTTGCATCTTCTGCTCAAGCATCTTCTTCATTATCTCCTCAAGCATCTTCTGCATTTCCTTTGACATCTGCTGATCGTTTGCCTTTTTGAAATTCTCAGAAAGCTCTTTCATCTGCTTCTGGAAATCCTGCATGTTGTTCTTTACATCTTCCTGTTTTTTTGACTGGTCGTTTAATGCGTTCTTGTCATTCTTATCGGTGGCTTTGGTTTCTTCTTTCAGGGCATCCTGTTTTTTCGTGATATCGTCAAGCTTCTGTGTAAGCTCTCCCATTTTCTGCTCATTCATTATTTTATTGAGCAGCTCCATGGTTTTTTCAAGCGACTTCTTGAAATTTTCCTCATCAAACTTAAAGTTCTTCATCGCTTCTTTAAGCTGATCCTTATTCATGTTCTTCATCGCGTCCTGCAGCTTCTTAAGCGCGTCGCGCAGCTCCTTGGAATCGATCTTCTGGAACATTTTTTGCAGTTCCATATACTTATCAAGTGTTTCTTTTGATAGCTGACTGTTCTGCTGAAGATCCTTCATCAGCTCTTCCATTTTCTGCTGGGTCGTGTTCAGGCTGTTCTGAATATTCTCCAGCTTCTGCTGCATTTCCTGGTTCTTCTTCGGGTCGTTTAGCCCCATTTCCTCAGGGTTCTTTTCCATCTTATCCTTAAGCTCATCAAGCTCCTTCTTCAGCTCCATCGCGTCTTCCATGGCTGATTTCATCGAGCTTTCAATTTCATCCTTGGTCTTTTCGGTCTTTTTAAACAACGATTCAATAGAAGGATATATCAGCCGTTTCACTTCACTTCTTGACATCTTGGGTCCGCTGAAGCCATCGTTATCATAGACTTCAACAAAATACTCTACTACATCTTCTGAGCCCAAATTGAGCGATGATAAATTCCATACGTACGGAACTTCAAGACCTGTTGCGTCGGTATTTCTCACGGGGATATCATTGTAGCGGTAATCTTTATCTGTGGGTCCGTATTTTGAGCTTACGGTCTTATAACCAATACGCATTTTGGTGAAGCCAAAATCATCCGTTACCCGTGATCTTACAAGCAGCTCACGCTTGCCCTGAACATTCAGATCATTGTTATCAGGCTCTAATATAGATATAACTGGGAACTGGTCAGGGAATACTCTTACGGTATACTCTTTTGGATTTGTTGCGGTAAGCTCCTTACCGTTAAAATCTTTAATTACGTTTACACTGAAAGTACCGTTTGATGTTGCCACAAATGAACCGCGTGCGGTTTTACCGGTAATTTCCATTGTAACAGGTGCGGTTGCGCCGGCAAACTGTATCATGGAGCGGCTTAAGTCATCGCTGGCATCAAGCTCAACATATATAGTACTTCCGGCAATTGTTGTAATCTCACCGCCCTCAATTGTTCGTGATGGCAGCTTGGTATAAGCCGGCGGATAAACGGTAATTTTAACACTCTTTATTACGGGCCTGTTAGTGATAGTTACTGTGTAAGTACTGCTTTTTACACCCCTGTATTCAAACCAGTATACTGTTTGTGAATTGATATTTTTGATCGTGGTTTTAAACTCGTTGGTTCCTGCTGCCTGAATCTTCTCGTCATTTTCAGAAATTTCGATGCCGTCGTTGGTTACTTCCTTTGTATGGAAAGTAATTTCTTCTGTCGTGTAGTTCGGGTCATGGAATTTTATCAGCGCAGTTACATCAAGGCTTTCGCCTTTGGATAGCTCAACATTGCCGGGTTTAACATCAAATGCTATACCAAGCGAGTTATCCACAAATGTAAAATTATAGTTAACTATTCTGTTTGCCGCGGCTAAAAAAGTATTCGGAAAGGTAAACAATAAAGCGTTAAATAATATCAGTGCTGATACAAATAAAATTACCAGCCTGTTATTTTTTTTGAATGTTACGGAATTCTTAAAATCAATCGAGCGGGTGTTTTCATTAAAGCTGTTTATGGTTTCTGCGGCAAGGTCATTAGAAAAAATATGATCAGCACGGTTAGTATAGCTGTAAAGCTGAATGGCATTCAGCAGGTTATCTTTTATTTCAGGGTATGAGCTGCCGATCTTTTTTGCGTAACGCGAAATACTATCATTTGCATTCAGTTTACCGAGTTTACTGAAGAGATTCAGCAGTATCATTCCTGCTGTTGCAGCGAATGCTGAGATGAATCCGAAATATATAATTTTACGAAGTGTGGTTGAGAGTTCGAATATAGCTTCGAGGGAAATAAATATAAATGCCAGCACAAGGGAAGCAGTGAGCATCAATAATGCATGACGCATTGCTGTAAAAAGCAGGTCCTTTTTACCGGTGTCAGATATCCTGGTTATAAAACTGCGGTACGTAAGCTCTAAACTGCTCATATTGTTATGTTTAGAGGGCGTGTTATTTGCGGTTTATTGATGGTTTCTTACCTATTTAAGCCTAATTATGCTAATATTGTTCCCAAAATGCAAGATAAATTATACAGGCTGAAATATTGTTGAAATGATTGTTCGCTATGCAAACAACAATATAATTAACGCATATTTCATATCAAAAAATTTACACAATGCGTATATTTATTATTACAAATTTTTAGAGAGCAGCAGGTAAAATAATATGAGAAAAATAATTGTCTTTTCAATGATAACACTGGATGGGGTTATGCAGGCGCCGGGCGGTTCAAAGGAAGATGCATCAGAGGGTTTCAAATATGGCGGATGGGTTGCTCCCTATGGTGATAAAGTTTATGGCAAGATAGTGAAAGAGGAACTAAAACCCGCAGAATATCTTCTGGGCAGAAAAACATTTGAGATCTGGGAACCTTACTGGCCTTTACATGCTGACTTTTGGCAGGGCATCAATAAGGGTACCAAATACGTTTTATCCAAAACGAGGGAAAAATCAGATTGGAAGAATTCAGTTTTTATCAAAAGTCTGGCGGATATCAGGAAGTTAAAAAAATCTAAAGGTTCTGATCTTCATGTCTGGGGCAGTGCTAAACTTGTTCAGTTATTGCTTAAAAATGATCTGGTCGATGAGCTCCGTCTTAAAATTCACCCATTGACTTTAGGTAAAGGAAAAAAATTGTTTGAAAACGGCACGATCCCGGCTGCATTTACATTAACAAAAAGTACTATTACAACAACCGGAGTTATTATTGCCTATTACAAGAGGGCAGGAAAAGTTAAGATTGGCGTCGTAAAAGCTTAATATCTGTACCAATAAATAACATTTACAATCATTAACTGATTCTGATAATGAAGAAAACTAACGACGCCTCACAACAATCTGTTCAGAGTCCCTTTGCTCAGACTTTTTTTCACGGCGCAAAGGCTGACATGAAAATTGGAGAACTTATTGAAGCAGGATATAATTCAAATTTCGGGCAAAGAAAAAATGCGAAATATGTTTACCTGACGGCAACTCTTGATGCCGCTATTTGGGGCGCTGAACTTGCCTTGGGAGAAGGAAATGAAAGAATTTATCTGGTAGAACCAACAGGGCCAATTGAGGATGACCCGAATTTGACGGACAAAAAATTCCCGGGTAATTCGACAAAATCATTTCGTTCTAAACATCCGTTTAAAGTTGTTGGCGAAGTTACTGTTTGGCAGGGACACTTACCCGAACAGGTAAAAGCAATGAAGGATAATCTAGAGAAACTAAAGCATGAAGGCATTGAAGCAATTGAAGATTGAACAATTTCGATTTTTTATTTAAATTAACCCTGAATCCTTTTTGCGATAAACAAGAGGTCTGCTTCCGCTCCCTTAGAAGCGGCGATAAAACAAGTTAATAACAAACAACCGCTCATCTTTACTCTGGTCTATCAATACTTGTCGTATTCAGCCGCTAAGAATGTCGTATTTACACTGCATTAGCACGCTTTTGTTTCCGATATTTGTATCGTACAAAACTAATTTTGAAAATGTTTTTTAAAATATAGATTAACTTAAGAACAATTTATCAATCTAAAAAAATAAAAACTATGGCACGTATCAATCCTCATATAAACTTCAACGGAAATGCCGAAGAAGCATTTATCTTTTACAAATCAGTATTTGGCGGAGAGTTTGCAAAGATTATTCGTTTCAAAGACCTTGCAAGTCCTGAATTCAAGGTTGCGGAAAAAGAAGAAAATAAAATTATGCATATTGCTTTGCCTATAGGTAAAAGTAATATGTTGATGGCAAATGATGTTCCGGAAATTATGGGAAAAACAAACGAAAACGAGAACAGAAGTAAAATTGTAATAAGTGCTGAAAGTAAAGAAGAAGCAGACAAATTATTTACCGGGCTTTCTGTGGGAGGACAAATAGAAGGGCCTATTGGTGATAGTCCCTGGGGTTCATATTTTGGTTGTTTTAGAGACAAATACGGTATTGAATGGATTGTGGAATTTGACACAAAATATAACGGATAAAAGTAACCGAAAAAAACAACGAATGCCTGACAAGGGTTAGACAAAATTAGGGCTCTTGTACTAATTTGAGCGTTTGCGCTTCTAATTCTGCCGCTTCGCCAAGCTCCGAAATGGCAGAACTCGAGATGCTGGTATGTGCATTTGAAGTTACAGCAAAGGCTTTTGGTGTTTTGGATAGTTCAATTATTAAGCACGTACACAATAATATTCGTGCCCATCTTAAAGGATTCTTCGCGTTTTTCCGGGGGATCTTCATGCTCGCGGGGTTCTGCCCAGCCATCAGATATATTGGTCTCGTAGGTATAATACACACACAGCCTGCCATTTAAGTAATAGCCATAGCCCTGCGGCGGCTTGCCGTCGTGTTCATGAATTTTTGGGAGTCCGTTGGGAAAGCTGAATTGTGAATTGTAAATTTTATGGTCAAATGGCAGCTCCTGCATTTTCTGGTCAGGGAATACTTTTTCCATTTCACGCCTGAAGGCTTTATCCATGCCATAATCATCATCTGCATACAAAAACCCTCCCCGCTCAAGATACTGCCTTAAACGTTTTACTTCCGCATCAGTGAATGAAATGTTGCCGTGCCCTGTAATTAATATAAAAGGGAAATTGAAAATATCATCTGAATTTATATCAACTGAATAGAACTTCGATTCATCTACATCTATCACTGTATTTTTCTTCAGGTAGTCCATCATATTCACTTCTGAGGAAGGGTCATTGTACCAGTCACCACCGCCGGAATATTTAAGCCGTACTATCTTAAATGATGAAGATAGTTTGTTAATGCCATCGTTTTGTGAGTAAACTGTGACCGCAATAAAGAAGGCTATTATTACTATGAAGATTTTTTTCATTAATGCTTAAAAATACTTAGTGACTTAATTGTTAAAAATTTACTAATCTATCTTTTTCATTCTAACAGTAGAGCGCGATAAAAAATGCCCGCCTGCTTCGCCCCATGAATAATTGTAGCTCAATTCATTGTTTTCCCAAAGTTCAATTGTAATCTCTTCACGGAAGATATTGTTATCTTCAGGGTCACCATAACCGAAAATAAAGAGGCTGTGTTTTGATGATACCTGCCTGTATCTTCTCAGGTCAAACCTTACCATTGTGCCTATATTATTGTTCAGTGTCCATAGGGCGAGCTTATTTTCACTATCATTACAGATTATAGTATATTCCTCGTTATAAAGAACCGTTTCTTCATTATATAACACGGTATCTTTATTGAATTCTGTACCTTCCATTCCAATAGCTTTATATCTGAATGAAACGCCCTTATGGTTTACCACAGACTTTACTTCAAGCAATCCTTTGAATTCTTTTTTTTCGTGGTTAATTCCTATTCCCACATACTTGCCTTCGCGTTTTGTGAGAAGCTCAAGCAGGTTTATTTTTTTACTCTTTGGCACTTATTTAATCTTTTTTAATTGATTTTGTTCCCATTCGTTCCTTAAAAGGCTGTAGAGTTTTAGATCGTGATACTCACTTTTGGCAAACAGCCGTTTTCTCAGAATTCCCTCGTAGCTGAGGCCGCACTTCAGCATCACTTTTTCTGACGCGGTGTTTGCAAGTTTACATGTGGCTTCAACCCGGTTGAGCTTCAGCCTTTCGAATCCGAACATTATTACTTCTTCAAATGCTTCGGTGGTGTATCCTTTATTCCAGAAATCCTTTGATAATGCGTAACCGACTTCTCCAAATCCGTTTGGCAATGACCAGACATGATAACCAATTGTACCTATCAGTTTGCCAAGCTCTTTGTGAATTATTCCCCAGGGACTCGGGATGCCATCCTGGTATTGCTGCGTGATGAATCTTAAATAATGCATAGAGTCAGATATGTTCCTGTGGTATTCCCATGTAACATGTTCTGCAACTTCAGGTACAGAGGCGTAGTCAAAAACATCAGCCGCATCGCGCATTGAAAGTTTCCGCAGCCGAAGGCGCTCAGTTTCCAGTATTGGAAGGTTTTTAAATATGTCGTAAGCTCTTTCTGTCATTTCTATGTTTCAGCAGAAAGCAAATTTATCTTTAAATGATTTTATATGATATGAAATTACGGATACTTAAATATAATCATGTATTTTAATAATAATTTAACCGCTTCTATTTATTTGTTTGAATTGTAATTTGAAATAGATATGAGTAATTTTGATTTTAATACACAAAAATGACCGAAAATTAAACAAAAATAAAACAGATTTACGAAGGTAAAGCGAAAAAGCTT
>JABFSP010000078.1 GCA_013140565.1 Ignavibacteria bacterium | reverse complement strand
CCGCCGTTTGTGGTTTTAACCAGCGTGCTGTTGTAACCTGATGCCCAGCCAGTTTGTGAATCAGTGAAAAATAAAGTATTCGCATGGCGTAATGCTCCCATATCATACTGCGTCCATGTCTGGCCGCCATCTATGGTTTTCCAGATAAAGCTCCCGAATTCATTTATAACAAATCCGGTATTTACATCTGTAAAATAAACATCGCTTAATTCTGCTGTTGTTCCGCTGTTAAGTGCAAACCAGCCTGCTTGTGAATGAATCTTGGATGAAGGTAAAATTAAAAAAGTTATCAGAAGTAATGCCGGAATTGTTTTCAAATTTAATTTCCCTTTTTTGAAACCGCTCTTTAAAGTTGTTTAAAAAGCGGTATTATGTTATTATTAATAATCTATGTTTATACCTGCTTGTGAGACTTGATAATTAATTATCGTCAGGTCTTCCGTCTTTATTATCGTCACGGAAGGCTCTTTTGAATGAGTTCTTTAAGTTATCATCTATGATATCATCATTGCCTGAATTTCGGGGATCAAGTATATTACCGTTATTCATGAACCACAAAGCCGGATTTACAAGTAAAGTAATATTTCTTGAGCCGTTGCCTGTATTTATTGGTGTACCAAGATTTATTATAATGCTTGCGCTTTTTCTTGATTTATAAACAAACGCGCTGCCGTTGTATGTACCTTTAATAATGAACGAATATCTCTGGTTACCGCTTGTACCTTCACGGAACTCAGGATCAGGGATCGTTTCGGTATCTTCCGGTTTGTGAATTTTCAGTTTAATCTTATTCCATGTACCTGCCGGTAAATTACCTGCTGTAACGGAAATTATCTGTCCGCCTGTGTTAAAATAAATTACTACCGGTAAAATATGAATTTCATGACTGGTACCGGATGGTTCTGTTTCAAGCTCAACTTCGGTTATCAGGGCTTTCGCTTCTGTAATTACGGGATAATTTGCAGATGTTATGCTCTCATCAAGCTTCGCGCTTAATGTTGTATTATCCGAGCCGTTTCCATTCCCGTTTGAATTGGTAACTGAGCTATCTTCTCCGCAACTGCTTGTGAATGCAAGCAGTACTACAAATAATAAACCCAGTAAAATTGTTGTTCCTATTGATTTTTTTGTTCTCATTTTGATTCTCTCTTTCGCTTTACTAATGAAGTTTCCTTCATTAATGTTTTTAATTATTTTGTCGTTTTTGTGTTCATATTCTGCCTCATTAATCACGAACATTCTCCCTTTATACAATACCCATATTTGAGTATTTGTTATCCCTAACTGAAACATATCCCATTTTGATGCCGGTATCACCGTTTTGAGTTAATCTCCCAGCCCGATGATACTTAACGCGTTTACTATGTACCCCGAAAATCCCGGAAGTGAAAGCAGAATAGGAAGCGCCATAGCAAGTACAGCAATTGCGAATAAAATGTTTTTAAAAGATTTGATGATAACTGAATTCAGATCCATAATAGTAACCCCCAGAACTATTATTAATTTAACTTAGATGAACCGTTTATTAAAACTTTTTAATGATGAAATTATTTTATCAAAACCATCTTTTTTGTTTGCATAAATTCGCCGGCATTCAGCCTGTAAAAGTAGATCCCGCTTGGCAGATTTGCCGCATTGAACGATACTTCATATTCACCTGCTTTTAAATTCTCGTTAACAAGCGTTTTAACTTCACGGCCAAGAATATCAAATATTTTCATTTCGGCAAACGATGTTTGCATGATTGAGAACTTTATCTTTGTCTGCGGATTAAACGGGTTCGGATAATTTTGTCCTAAACTGAAATTATCCGGTATGTTTGAATTTATGTTCACAATACCAATAACATTCAGTGTATCCAGGTAAAAATTTATTGTATCCTGATTCACCGAACCAAGAGTTATTTGTCTGGTTTCTGTTTCGTAACCAAGTCTTTGAACTGTTAATGTGTAGGTACCTGCAGCAAGTCCGGTAATTGAATAGTGCTGGTTTTCATCCGTAACAACAGATTTTACAAAACTTGTATCTTTTTTAAGATACAGAATTGAACCTTCAAGGAACGGGAAGGGTCCTACAAGCATATTATTCAGAGGCGGCAGAATATTCAGATATACAAAACCGCTTATGTTTGCAGAACTATTATCCTGCATAATATTGGTGCTTCTTGGTATAACATTGATGTTAATGTTGCTTAAATTATTATTTGCGTACAAAACTCCAGCGGAATACCATTGAATTGTAGAAGGATAATACGTTGGTACGTAAGCCGTATCAACCATGTGATCGTTGAGTTCATCATCAGGAAATATCATAACCCTTAAGCTACTGTCTCTTCTGGGTACTCTCTGCAATTGATAGTTTCCGTTTACAACACTGGCTGTATCAACAACAATTATTTCTCTTGTAGCAACATCCATCCTGATGATCCTTATGGTACCTGACTGTACAGGTGTAACATTATCGGGATACCTGACAATTCCGCTTACAGTTACAGTTGTAAAATTGCCCCACATCGCAGTATGATAACACCACTTTCCCCCTGCAGTAGTGTATTCACCCCCTGAAAATAAAACTGTATCGGTTGAATTATTTGTGTATACGGTGTAAACATGATCGTTGTGTCCGGTCAGCAGTCTGCTCCATGCAGTACCGTTCCAGCTGGCAATTCTATCAACAAACAATCCCGTGCCTGTAACCCTGAAGTTTCCTGCCACAATCAGTGAATTTTTATATATTGTGAAAGCTTCCACGGGTCCATCATCAAGTCCGCCGCCAACTGCATCCCAGTTTGAACCGTTCCATTTTGCTATATATTTACGGTCATTGCTTCCAATTCTGATAAAGTCTCCGCCGGCATATAAAGAACTGTTATAAGTCATTACGGCATTTACGTCATCTTCAAAATCATTATTATTAAAAGCGCTCCAGTTCGAACCGTTCCATTTTGCTACATTGCTTATATTGGTTGCGCCTGAATTTTCAAATCTTCCGCCCGCAACAAGATTTCCCTGGAAGGTTGTTAGTGCATTTACCCTGTCGCCGCCACCGCCATGAAGTCCGTTGCCTAAAGCGCTCCATGTTGTTCCGTTCCATTTAGCAATATTATTTACGCCGGTTCCGCCTGCATTAGAAAAACTGCCTGCAGCTATAAGATCTCCTGTAAATACCAATAATGCATTTACTTCATCGTTTATTCCGCTTCCTAAAACCTGCCAGTTTGTTCCATTCCATCTTGCTATATTATTAACATTGGTAATTCCTGCCTGGCTGAAAAATCCGCCTGCAATAAGTTCAGGTCCGCGAACAGTTAATGCTTTCACTTCTCCGTTTATTCCGGTGCTTAATGCTGACCAGGTTCCTGTAACAGGATCATATGAAGCAATATTTTGCGCGTTAACGCCGCCTGCCTGCGTGAACGTACCACCAACTATTATTTTTCCGTTGTAAGATGTGATAGCATGAACATCGCCATTGGTACCGTTTAGCAAACCACTGCCCATTGCCTGCCATGTATGATTCTGTGCATTTAAAGCAATAGAATAAACGCTTAATATAGCAATGATCAATATTTTAGTAATTTTGTTCAATTTAATATTCCTCTGGTTATCCATTTTTATTCGAAAGAAATTTATCCCTAAAGTCTTCCGGTTTTTCAGCTTCGCGCCAAGACTGTTCAAAATACAAAGCCATAGCTTCCGCAAAATTCTGGTTCTTAACAATTATGTCGCTTCTGTTGTATCTAGAAACTGTAGGATCAACAAGACTGATGTAAACAACTTTCCTGTCGAATATTGCCATGTTCTGGTAAACTCTTTTTGTAAGCTTAACTTCACCACCTTCGCCTTCTGTTTCCTTTAAGATATCGATAAGTTTTTCCGCGCCAACTACAACCCACTTGCCGCCTTCGTTAATCCTGAAGTTCTCGCTTACCTCGTAAATGGTTTTTATTGTTCCACCGTTTTTCACAAAGTTCGCGGTAAACTCATCTATCGATGTATCTGCCATAACTTCAAGCTTGTTCATCAACAGCAGCTCTTTTGTTGATGCTTCCCACATCTGCATAAATTTTGCTGAGCGGTGTTTATTGAATCCTTTGATAAGCTCCACGTCAACCTTTTCCCCCTCAAGCTCCTTAGCTTTGAAGATCGGCGTAAGCTTATCAAAAGAATCTTTTAATCTTGTTGATTTACTGACGTATGTATCATGTATTTCCTTTTCGATTTTATCCTGTACAACTTTTGGATCGATAATTTCATACTTTGCTACGCTGCTTGTTTGTATCTCATTGCATATCCCCTTTTCTGTAAATGATTTTAATATATCATATGCAGATGAACGGGCGATTTCAGCTTTCTTGGCTATTTCGCTCGCTGTCAGGAGGTTTCCCTCAAACAACACGCAAAATACCCTGGATTCGTAATTTGTGAATCCTAAAGCTTCGAGATTTTGGATGATTTCTTTCATTGAATTTCTGCCGTCTGTTTAACTACGGCAATAATAATATAATTTCTGGTGTTTGTCAAGTCTTAATAAAATATTATTTTGGAATGTTTAATATATTGATTATATGCAACTTATTCTCAACTAGGGCTTCAAAAATAAATATTTCTGAAGCCCTGTAAAGTTGAGTTTTTGCTATTTAACCAATACCATCTTCTTAGTTTGTGTAAAATCATTTGTAACTATACTGTAGAAATATATACCGCTTGAATACTTTGATGCATCCCATTTTACTTCATATGAACCGGGGTTAAATGAGTTGTTAACAAGCTCATCAACAATTCTGCCTGCAGCGTCATAAACTTTTATCTGCACACTGCCTGAGCTGACTATTCCAAACTTAATGGTAGTTACCGGGTTAAACGGGTTGGGATAATTCTGCTGCAAATAAAAACTGTTTGGTGTTTCATTTTGATTACCCGATACCGGAGTCACAAGAAGCTCCTGCGGAATTGTTTTCATCATGTTGCCGCGTACGCCGCCTGCATAAACAAAATTATCTGAATTGAAATACAGCGCGTAAAGCGGATTTGATGTTACTGTCGGCTGAACTATCCAGCTGTTACCGCCATCAATTGATTTAATTATCTTTCCGTCACCGGCAATTGCATAGCCATAATTATTCCTGAACTGTACATTATTGTATCCTCCGGCTGGTGTACTTAACTGAAACCAAGTTGTACCGCCATTAGTTGTTTTAAAAATTCCCGTGCCGTGTGATGCATACCCTGTATTGATATCGTTAAAGTAGATATTATTTAAGTTGAGAAATCCGGATGTGATATTCATAACTTCCCATGTGACCCCGGCATCTGTTGTTTTCAGTGATTTACTTTCACCGCCAACAACATAACCTGTATTATCGTTCACAAAATATATTGAATTTAAAAATGTACCTGCATTAGGGATTGTTGAAGAATTCCATGAAGACCCGGCGTTTGTTGTTTTTAACAGCTTACCATATGATCCGACAGCATAACCTGTATTCACATTTGTGAAAAATATATCACCGAATATTTCATTCTGGTTACTGGTGTAAACATCAACCCAGTTTGTGCCGCCGTTGGTTGTTTTTTTAATATTAATACTACCGGCTAAGTATCCGGTTTCCGGACTTGTGAATGCGATTCCGTACAAAGGAAGTGTGTATGAACTAACCTGCGAAACCCAGGTTTCGCCTGCATCAGTTGTTTTCAATATGTCACCTTCTCCGAAGCCTGCAACAGCGTAACCCGTTGAGACATTAAGAAATTCTATATCTGTTATTGAATGCTCAGTTACAAAAAGCTGTGAGATGAATGAAGTACCTGAGTTGGTTGAACGGATCATTGCTCCGTATGTACCTACTGCATGCAGATTTCCGTTTATTGTCATATCTGCATCAAAGTACTGATTTACACTTCCAACACCTATTGAAAACTCATCCCATGTCTGACCGGCATCTGTTGTTTTTATATAAACAGAACCTGATCCAAATCCAAAACCTGTTGTTGCATTTATAAAGTGAATAGAAGTAACATCAAGTGAACTTGGGCAAAGAGCAAAATTCCATGTGTTGCCGCCATCAACCGTTCTGTATACTCTGCCATCAGCGCATCCATAAACTCCGGTAGTTGCATTAATAAAGCACATACTGTATGCAATGTAACTTTCCTGGCTTACTGATGACCATGTTGCGCCGCCATTGGTTGTTTTTATTACTTCACTGTATGTGGGTCCGCCAAATGCAAACCCTGTATTTTCATCAAGGAAGTATGTTTCTTTTAAATAGTCTGCACCGCCTGTACCCTGTGTTACCCATGAGTTGCCGCCATCCGTGGTTTTCCATATCTTGCTTTCAAGCTGAAAGAATCCGACAACATAGCCGATACTCGTGGTTACAAAATTAATATCCAATACATAATAAGCCGTATCCCACTGTCCCTGGACGGGCAATTGAAGATTCTGCCAGGTCAAACCTGCATCTGTGGTTTTTCTTAAAAGTTGTCTTGCGCCGCCAACATAACCTGTATTGGCATTTACAAAACTCATACTCATTAGGCTTTTATCCGTTCCGCTGTTTAATTGTGTCCAATCAGCTCCGCCATCTGTTGTTTTAAGTATTGTTCCGTAAGTACCCGCTGAATAACCTGTATTGTTATCAACAAAATCCACGGCGTTAAGTGTGTTACCCTGCGGACTTGGATTTAACCACTTCCAGTTATCGCTTAATTGCGAATATGTTACTGTTGTTAAAAATGTTACAACGAGGGCCATAAGGATAAATTTTGTTTTCATTGAATTATCTTCCTTTTTGTTTTTTAAATTTATTAAAGTGAATTTCATTTTCTGTTTTTAAAATTATTTAATGTTCTGTTATTTTACTAATATTCCCGCAAGCGGGATTTCTAATTAAAAAGCTATCACTATTTAATCATCAACATTCTTTTTGTTGCTGTGAATTCATTTGTTACAATTGTGTAGAAATATACACCGCTTGAATATTTTGAAGCATCCCATTTAACTTCATATGTACCGGGATTGTATGAACCGCTTACTAAATCTTCAACTTTTCTTCCGCTGATATCATATACAATTATATTAACATTACCTGATCTTGATATCTCGAATTTGATACTTGTTGTTGGATTGAACGGATTTGGATAGTTCTGACTCAATTTAAATTGTTCCGGTAATTCACCCGCGGTCTCATTTACAGCTACCATTTCAGAAAGCGGTCTTTTGAAAACTCCGCTGCCGTTGGTTCCCGCAAACAGGTTTGAACCGGAAGCATTAAGAACCCAAACCGTTGTATTGGTCAACCCCTGGTTTAAAGCTGTCCAGCTTGCTCCCAAATTGGTTGAGCGGAATACTCCTTCCATATCTGTTCCTGCAAAAATAGTTGTACCCGAAAAAGCAAATGAATGAACATATGTATCAGTTAAGCCGTTGTTGATCGCACTCCAGCTCGTACCGTTATTTGTAGTATAAAAAGCGCCATTTGCTGTACCTGCAAATATATATCCCGGTAAAGAAGGGTTAATATTTACTGTCTGTACATCGGTGTTGGTTAATCCACTACCTGCTGCAACCCAGCTTGTACCGTTGTTTGTCGATAGGTAAACACCGGCACCGCCGAATGTTCCCGCAAATAGATTTGTTCCTGAAACAACAAGTGAGCTTACGCGTGTGTTTGTCATTCCGCTGGTTGAATTGGTCCAGCTTGCGCCGTTGTTTGTAGAGCGGAATACTCCGCCTCCATCAACTCCCGCATAGAGATCTGTACCGGAAACAGCAAGCGCAAAAACATACTGGTTCGTTAAAGGTGCAAGTGCGCTCCAGCTTATGCCGTTGTTTGTTGAAAGAAATACTCCTTCGCCTTCTGAGCCGGCGTACAGATTGGAACCCAATATCGCAAAAGCCGGGAATTCCAACCCAACAAGCCCTGAATTTGCCGGTAACCAGCTTAAACCGCTATTTGTTGAGCGGAACATGCCATCACCGCTTGTACCAACAAATACATTTGAACCTGATACTGTTATTGTCCTGATATAATATCCATCCAGTCCAGTCTGTATCCATTGTGAATGCAATGACAATGAAAGCAGGAACAATATTGAAACCAGTAAACCTTTTGTGAATACAAATTTGGATGTCTTTTTCATGATTAGTTATTTTGAATTATTATAGAATCATATTACTTTACTAACATTCCCGCAAGCGGGATTTCTGATTAAATAGCTATCGCTATTTAATCATCAACATTCTTTTTGTTTCAGTGAATTCATTTGTTTCAATTGTGTAAAAATATACGCCGCTTGAATACTTTGAGGCATCCCAGCTAACTTCATACACGCCTGCGTTATAAAATCCCTGTACAAGCACTTCAGCTTTGCTGCCGTTAACGTCATAAACTGAAATGTTTACATTTCCCATTTTGGTTATAGCAAATTTAAACTTGGTTGAAGGATTGAACGGGTTAGGATAGTTTTGGCTCAATGAAAAATTATCCGGTGTTAAAATTGAAACATTGCTGATTCCCAATGCTGACCCTCTGTATTTTATGACTCCGCCAACACCAACAGCCCATCCTTTGTTTGTTGATGGGAAGTATACATCATTTAATTCAGTTGCGGTACCGCTGTTATCGTTTACCCAGGTTAAACCTGAATTAGTTGTGATATAAATAGCACCTGCTTCACAAACTGCTGCGCCTAAATTAGCAGCGGGAAAATGGATCGCGTTTACACTCTGGAATATACCTGCGCTTCTGGTAGACCAGCTTGAACCGCCATTGTTTGTATATAATAACATATCATTCTGTCCGCCTGCAAACCCGGTTAACTCATTTAACATATAAATCCCGTGAAAATCACTTGCCGTGTTGGATGTTTGTGGTGTGAAGCTTGCTCCGTTATTCTGACTTGATGAAATAACACCATTATCACCAACCAGCCATACTTTTGAGCCTGATGCTGAGGAACCTCTGAACCTTGTTGAACCCAGAGTAACTGTACTCCAGCTTGTTCCGCTGTTTGTTGAGCGGATTATAACGCCATCAACACCGGCTGCATAAACCATACCGTTTGCGCCAAACGACACTGTCCTTAAATTATCGGTTACGCCGCTTGTCTGCTGTGCCCATGTGGACCCGCCGTTTGTTGATCTGTATACTCTGCCATTATCGCCAACTATAATTCCAACTGAAGAATTTAAGAACGTTATATCATGCAGATCTTCGTTGGTTACCCCGTTTAATGCCAGCCATGTTGTACCGCTGTTTGTTGTGTATCTGATCGTCCCTAAGTCACCTACAGCAAATCCTTTTTGAAGGTCAACAAACCATACTCCATGTAATGTGTTGGTAGTACCGCTGGATTGTGATACCCAGTTTTGTGAATTTGATATCTTAACAAGCGAAAGAATTGCCACTGTGAATAATATGAACCTGATAATACCGCTGAGTTTATTGCTTTTTTTCATTTGTGTATCCCCCTTGTGAATCATTTATAATTAATTAATGTTTTATTGATATTTTGTTTTAGAAAAATGACCGGCTTATATTTCCGCTTCATTCATTTTATAACTTCTTTTCATTTTTTACAGACTTTGAATTTTCCTGATAATTAGTAACGTTCCTTCGAAATCCCTTAAGGTTGAATTCTCTGCTTTTCCTGTTATTGGTGCTTACAAGCAGCCCCTTGCTGTAAATCCATATGTATGATATTGACTCGCTGAAGAACTTATCATCCCATTTCACTGCATTCATTTTATTTTCCCCGATTTCTTTCATGTTATTTGAACTCTGTCTATTAGTCAGCTATACCGTCTTTATTATCGTCAATAAATGCTTTCTTAAACGAAGCCTTTATGTTGTTATCAATAATGTCAGCATTCTGGGGCAAATTCGGATTCAATACTGTTGTGCCGTTCATGAACCATCCTGTTTTATTGAACAGTATTGTAAAATTCTGGTTCTTTAATTTGATGTTACTTGCTGAATTGAAATTAATAACTATATCCATCGATTTTTTTGATTTGTAAACAAACGCTGCCCCGTTGTATGTACCTTTAATGATAAAGGAAAATCTCTGGTTATCTCCTGAACCTTCTTTGAACTCCGGGTCTGAGATCTGCTGGCCATCTTCTGCTTTGTGTACCTGGAATTTTGCCTTTGTGTAAATATCCCTTACAACATACCCGTTCATTATTTCTCTCAAGCCTCCGTTCAGATCCATGTTGACAACGTAAGGACCCGTATGGTGAAGCTGGTTCAAACCATCTCTTTCTCTTTCATACTGAATATCAGTTATCAAAGCCTTGGCTTCGGTTATTACCACAACATCAATCGGATTATCTGACGCATTGTCATCAGCTTTTATGTTTACGCTTAGCTCAGTTGCTCCGCTTGGAATAATTATATCGCCGCCAATATCACATCCCGTTATTAAAAAAGGGACTATGTTGAAAAGTGCGGCTGTTAAGATGATTCTGATTGATTTACTTGCTGTTTTCATTTTTTTTGGATTTTAAATATTTATATTATCTATTTAATTTTTTTTGTTATTGAATACTCACCCGTAATTATTGAATAGTAAAAAGAACCTGCTGGAAATTTTGAGCTGTTCCACTTTACTTCATGATTGCCTTCGCTGAAGCTGCTTCTTGCAAGTTCATCGATAGTGTTACCTTTTTCATCATATATTTTAATATTCACAAAACCCGGTTTTGTAAGCCTGAAAGAAATTACACTGAGATTTGAAAATGAATTATAAAAATCTCCTGCCGGCGTGAAATCACTATTTGTGTTATCCACTGACTTCATTTTTTCTTCAGGTAACTTGCTTGAACCCATTGTTCCCTGGAATTTCATTTCATATGAAGGTACTTCCCAGTTAACATCATTAACTGATTGTGAATTGGTTGAAAGAACTGCCAAAAAAGTAAAAAATAGTGCTGTTAACTTAAATTTCATTTTTCTTTAGTTTTGTTGATTTTATTAAAAATTTGCTGATTTTCTATGGCTTAAATATTGCCGTATGTTTAACTACGGCAATAATAGCAGATAATTTTCCGTTTGTCAAGTGCTAATTTCTGGTGATTTTCGGTAGGTTTGAATATAATGCTGATTTTTTAGTGCTTTAGGTTCCTATAAAAATCTTCATTTTGTTTAGTAGCTGCTATATACTACTGTCACAATTAATAATGGATTTTTTAAGAATTATTGAAATCCTATTTTTGCAAACTGAATGATACCCGCAAAGAAAAATAGAATAATCGGTAGCCTTTTCGATTATTATCACAAAAGACTGATAAAGAAGCATTTTTATGCAATTCACCTGAGGGGTGAAGAGAACCTGTCATCAATTGATAGTTCGCTGCCTGTAATAATGTACGCAAATCACTCAAGCTGGTGGGATGGCTTCATAGCATATTACCTTACAAACCGTGAAATGAAAAAAGATGATTACTTGATGATGGATATAAAACAATTGAAGAAATATTCTTTCTTTAGATATATCGGTGTATTTTCTGTTAACCGGGAAGTACCCGCTGATGCAATCAGATCTGTTAATTATGCAGCGGTGCTGCTTAAAGATTCAGCAAAGTATTTATGGGTCTTCCCGCAGGGCGATATGGTGCCGCAGGATAGGCGCCCGTTAAAATTCTTTTCAGGCATCACAAAGATCGCTGAAAAAACAGGAACAGTTAATCTTGTTCCGGTTTGTTTCAGGTATGAATATTTAATGGAACAGCGCCCCGAAGTTTTTATTTCGATCGGTAAACCTGAATTGTTTACCGGTAAATCAGATAGTGACTTTACAGAACACTTAAGGTCAAATCTGGAAGCACAGCTTGATAAATTACGGATTAATGTCACCGCCGGGAATCTTAACGCCTTCAAAACCATCTTCCGCGGAAAAGATTCCCGCAACAAATCATTTGATTAAAATCACTTTGCTTTAATTCCCCTCTCGAGAGGAGTGTCCGGCATTTGACGGACGGGGTGTGTTATCATAATGTTTAACAAATACAAAGTTACTTCTGTATAACAAAACTAAATTAAAATAAATAAAGAATCCCACTGCTTTACTATAACATACTAATTACAGCAATACTCTTCGTACTGATGCTCATCTGCATATGGAATCTCTATATCCTCCGCAGAAAAAATTACCCGAAAATTCCAAATGATAAACTCCCCTTTGTTTCAGTTCTTATTCCCGCCCGGAATGAAGAACACAATATTTCACAAATTGTCAATTCATTACTGGTACAGGATTACCCGTCATATGAAGTAATTGTGCTGAATGATAATTCGGGTGACCAAACGGGCGGGTTACTGCTTGAAATTCAAAGGTCACACCCTGCATTAAAAATACTGAGCGGCAGATCGCTTGAAAAAGGATGGACGGGAAAATGTTTTGCATGCAAACAGCTTTATGAAGCTTCAAAAGGAGAGTTTATTTTATTCACAGATGCTGATACTTTGCATAATAAAAACTCACTGCGTGATTCAATAACAATTGCCTTAAACAGAAATGCCGATATGGTTACACTCTTCCCTAAGATGACAATGGTTAGCTTCGCTGAAAAACTTATCATGCCGATGCTGTGGTTCACAGTAATGCTGCTATTGCCGTTTTACTTTGTGGATAAAAAGGGGTTTGTTAAATTTTCCATAGGTATAGGTCCATTTATGCTTTTCAGAAGAAAGGCTTATGCAGCTATTGGCGGGCATAACTCAGTTAAAAACGCAATAGTTGAAGACGTATGGCTTGCCAGAAAAATTAAAGAGCACGGCATGCAGCTGATAGTTGAAGATGGCCAGCATATGTTAAGCGTTAGAATGTACCGCAGTTTTAGTGAGATATGGAATGGCTTTTCAAAGAACATTTTCGCAGGATTCGAATTCTCTTCAGTTGCACTGTTTTCTGTGAATTTGCTCTATATTTTGCTGTTTTTTATTCCTTTTTTGTTATTTTTTATTCAGCTATCTTTGCAATTCAGCTTAAATTTAACGCTGATTTTGACCGGAATTCAGGTATTAATACTCTATTTTACCCGGGCAATTATCTCAGCAAGATTTAAACTTGGTTTCATTTCAACACTTCTGCATCCCGTTGGCGTTTTATTTGTTCCGGTAATTGCCATGAATTCATGGCGGTGGATAAAATCCGGGGCGGGAGCAAAATGGAAAGGCCGCATTTACAATCCCGCAGAAGAAAACAAATAACAAATTTTTAGTCACTTTAATTTTTTTATGAAAAGTATAATACTCTTTGTTTCTGTTTTTTTATTAAGCGTTACAGCACTAAAGTCAGAAACCGTATCATTCACAATGTCAGCCGAAGTTGAACGCAACACTTCAATTGGGCTTGATAAAGATTTTGTCGCAAACTACATCAAAGATCTCCAGATATACCCAAAGTTTTTTCCGAATATAGTTAGCGTTAGCAAACTTAACGATAAAGAAAGTGAATGGCTCTACAGAGTAGAAGCTCCGCTTGCTACTCCCTACAATTTAACTTTTGTACTCGAAGATAAAAGCTCGGGCGATACACTGCTTTTCGAATCAAAAGATAAAACCAATGATTATCTTTTCTGTCAGGGCATATTAAGCCAGCCGGTTGAAAACAAAACCAAAATAGTTTTCCTGTTTAAGATCTCAATGACACGCGAAAAAGCCAGTGATATTCATTTTTTGGCCGGCGTATTGGGAGAAAAATTCCTTAGCGAGCAGATGAAAGATAAACTGGAAGGCGACCTGGAAACCTTTATATCCAAAGCAACAAAAGATATGTATATTGCAAACAGAACTTCAGGAAAATAAAATTGCAGCAGGTTTACTTTTAAAAATTCTTACAGGAATTTTGATTGTAATGTTTCCTGTTGGGTTTATTATCATGTTCACAGAGTTCGGCAGCCAGTACCTGTGGACAACAACCATTTTTCTCGGACTCCAGGCTCTTATAACCTTCATCATACTTATCAAACTTGCTGACCTTCTTTCAGTTGTTATTACAACAGCTGTGATCTTTATGGCATCATGGTTCATTGAATACTGGGGTGTTACCACAGGATTCCCTTTTGGTGATTACTCATACAGCGGCATACTTGCTCCGCACATAGGCGGGGTACCGCTTGCCATAATGTTCGCATGGTTCACGCTTGCTGCCGGTTCACTGCTTGCTGCAAGGTTCCTGCTAAGGGGCAGCTCAGAAATTTCTGCAATGGCAATTGCTTCGGTGTTCATTCTTGCAGCCGATATACTGCTTGAGCCATTCGCTGCATTTGTGAATAAATTCTGGCTGTGGAGTGATTCCGCAATACCTATGCAGAATTTTATAAGCTGGTATGCAATTGGACTGTTATTCATTTTTACATTTTCCCAGCTTTTAAAATGGCACAAAAATACTGATTACGGTTCTGTGTTATACAAAATACCCGCACTGATTCTGCTGATAAATATTGTAAATTTTGCGGTAGTGAATATTTTTAATAGCTATGTAACAATAACTGTTTTCGGTCTGCTGCATTTTGTTATCATAATTGTGCTTGTAAAGATATTTCAGGATAAAAAACATACTGATACAATTGATCCCGCAGGAACAAATTAAGTAATATATTGCAAACAGAATATTTCATCGTACTTGCCGTAAGTGTTGCAGCACCGCTGGTTCTAAGCTTCAGCAAAAAAATGGATTTCTACAAATATCCGTCAAGACTGATTATTGCAATACTGGTTCCTTTTGTAATGTTCACAATATGGGATATCTTTGTAACGGCTCGCGGGCACTGGAGTTTTAACCCATTATACACAGTTGGCTTTAAAATATTAGGATTACCAATAGAAGAAATTCTGTTCTTTATCATTATTCCCTTTTGCGGACTCTTTACATGGGAAAGCGTAAAATACTTTACCAGCGGAAAGGATTCCAAATGAAGGAATATACTATTCTCGCTTTTTGTTCAGTGATAATCGCTGTTTTGTTTGATTATTTTCTTCGCACTAAACTTTTGGTGAACAAAAAGTTCTGGATTTTCTGGTGCGTAATGTTTGTTCTTATTTTTATTGTGAACGGATATCTTACATGGAGACCCATTGTGCAATACGGTGAGGGATTCTACCTTGGCATAAGGCTCTTTACAATCCCGGTTGAAGATTTTATTTACGGCTTTTCACTTATTACTATGAACATTTCTTTATGGGAATTCTTTTCCCGCAAACTTAAAAAATAAATTCCTCTCTTGAGAGAGGTGTCACGCCAAAGGCGTGACGGGGTGTGTTATATTCTTGAAGAAAAAAATTATTGTTATCGGCAGTGGATTTGGCGGACTCGGCGCGGCTATACGCCTTGCGGCCAAAAGCTATGATGTGGAAATCTTCGAAAAACTGGATAAACCCGGCGGCAGGGCTTACGTATTTGAAAAAAACGGCTTCAAGTTCGATGGCGGCCCGACTGTAATCACAGCTCCGTTTTTATTTGATGAACTCTTTGCACTTGCCGGAAAAAAGAAGGAAGATTATTTCACACTTAAGCCTCTCGATCCGTTCTACAGGATATTCAATCACAAAAAGGAATTTTTCGATTACAATTCAGATACAGATTTTACTCTCAGCCAGATAGAAAAATTCAGCCCTGAAGATAAACAGGGTTACTTAGATTTCATAAAGACAACGAAGGCGATCTTCCAAAAGGGATTTGTTGAGCTGGGTGATAAGCCGTTCAATAAGTTTAGCGATATGATGAAGATTGTGCCTGATATGATAAAACTGAAATCACATAAGACAGTTTACCAATACGCGTCCAAATTCATTAAGAATGAATTTCTGCGTGAGTGTTTCTCATTTCACCCGCTTTTAGTTGGCGGCAACCCGTTCGATACAACCTCTATTTACGCGCTTATTCATTACCTTGAGCGCGAGTGGGGCATTCACTACGCAATGGGCGGAACCGGAACGGTTGTTCAGGGTCTTGTCAGATTATTCGCAGAGCTTGGCGGCAAAATTCACTACAATGTTGATGTAAAAGAGATAACTGTTAAAGATAAAAAAGTCTCCGGTATAAAACTTGCCGATAGTACTTTTATTCCAGCTGACGCTGTTGTTTCTAATGCAGATGTTGCCTACACATACCGCAGCATGATAGATAAACAGTACCGCAGCAAATATTCAGACCGCAAGATCGAGAATATGCGCTACAGCATGTCGCTTTTTGTGATCTATTTTGGCACCAAAAAACGCTACAATGATGGCAGTATTGCGCACCATAATATAATTCTGGGTCCTAGGTATAAAGAGCTGCTAAATGATATATTTAAACGTAAGATTTTAGCTGAAGATTTTTCATTATATTTGCATATGCCAACCATCACGGATAGCTCCATTGCGCCTGATGGCTGCGAAGGATTTTACGTTCTTTCACCCGTTCCGCACCAGGCATCCGGGATTGACTGGAGGACTGAAGCAAAACCGTATAGAGATAAGATAATGCGGTTCCTTCAGGAGTCATATCTGCCGGATCTGGCAGAGAATATAATTGCGGAGCATTAT
>JABFSP010000325.1 GCA_013140565.1 Ignavibacteria bacterium | reverse complement strand
AAATTATATTATAAATGAAAAATACTCTGCAGGAAATAAAAGATAAATTATCAGGCGATAGCTCAATAAGTGAAGATAAGAAGAATGAACTGTTAAGCTTGCTTGATGAGCTTGAAGGTGAAATGGGTAATGTTGGATCAGGAGATCAGATGAATAATATTTCCTCACATGTAAAACGCACTACAGAGGAAGTTATTAAAGAAGAAAAAAACCCCGACCTGATAGAAAAAGCGTTAAATGACCTTCGGGATTCAGTCACGGAATTTGAGGTTTCACACCCGAAGCTGTTTGAAAAGGTTAATAATATTTCAGCAATGCTAGCAAGTATGGGGATTTGATAATCAGTAACACAGTCATTCCTGTCTGTGTTCATTTTCACAGAGCTTCCAGGGAAAATAAAAGTATACAAAAAAGCCCCGCTCATTGAGCGGGGCTTTTAAAACATGTTAACATCCACCTTATTGGTGCTTGCACCAACAATATATAAGACAAATCTTATTTTACCAATATCATTTTCTTTGTGCTTACAAAGTTACCTGAAATGAGTTTGTAGAAATAGATTCCGCTTGCGAGATCTGAAGCATTGAAATCAAATTTATATGTGCCTGCCTTTAAGTCACTGTTTACCAATACACCGGCACTTTTTCCCGTCATATCAAACACTTCAAGCTTTACGTTCTGTTCACTTGGCAAAGCGAAACCAATTGTTGTATTCGGGTTAAACGGATTCGGGTAATTCTGGCTTAATTCAAATGATGCCGGTATTTCATTGGTGTTACCTGTTATACCAACAGGATCCGGGGTAACTGCTGCTACCCATGCCTGCATTGTACCGGTCTTGTCATCAAACCAGAACGGGAATACCTTACCGTTACCGGAAGATATACCGATATAGTCTCCGCCATATGAGCCCAAACCTGCTTCTCCTTTTACTTTCCATGCATGATCGCTTACTTTAACATCTGACCATGTTGCGCCGCCATCAACTGAACGTGACATGTATGTTTCACATGAGTCGCCGACTGAAGGATAGTTCCTGTTATCGTAATAACAAACATTAACTCCGCCGCTCTCATCTACCCTTATAGCAGGGAAGAACTGAACCTTACCATTATTGAGAGGGTCCTGGTTGACTCTTACGCCTGCGGACCATGTTGCGCCGCCATCTGATGAGCTGTGAAGAACTACGTCAGCATCTGTTCCTGCCGGTGCGAGATTTTTTTCGGCAGCTACTATATATATCCAGCCGTTCCTTGGTCCGCCTGATCTATCTACACCAATTCTAGTGAAACCGTTTACTCTGAAATTCCATCCGTTGAATGATGTTGCGCGGATGCCGTTCATATCGTATGCATTGTTCAAAACTGTCCACGAAGCGCCGCCGTTTGTTGAGCTTGCAAATCCGCAATAGTCTTCAATTAAGCCTGAGCTGTTTACCTGCGCCCAGCACACGTAAATTGTACCTGTTGGTCCGCACATAATATCGCACCCCTGGGAATAATGTCCGCCGGGAGGAGTATTGATCTGCGTTACGCCATTCCACGAAACACCGCTGTTTGTTGTATATGAAAAAACTATCGGAGGTGAGCCTAAAGAAAAGTTACTCCATACGGCATAGCTTCTTCCGTAATACGGACTTGACGGTGCATCATCTGATGCAGCAAAATTTTTATCTGAACTTACTGATGAAATTGAAACTTTTGATGACCATGATGAACCGTTATTTGTAGAATATGCGGAAACCATTCCTAAACTGCCTGGAGAGTCCAGTGTGGTAAAAATAATAACTCCGTTTTTATCTATAGTGGGTGCCGGGTCACTTGATGACTGTGAAAAAGGAGGCAGCAGATTATTTCCTGTCCATGAAGCACCGCCATCAGTGGTAATGTAACCACCCTGGCCAAATACTCCGCCCACAGTTGTATTAGCTCCGCCAAACATAATATTCTGGTTAAGCGGATGCCTTACGAGAACTATCTCATCCTGCTGAGCATTTGCTGTTGGTAAAACGCGAACACTGGGTCCGACCGTTATAACCATGTTATCCTGGTTGTAAACCTGGATTGTTCTGTTTGTATTCTGCCATGAATTGGTTTCGGAAGGGAGCTTTGTGTAACTTCCCATAACGGGTTTTCTGGTTGTTGACCATCTTTCCTGTGCCTGTATATTTACAAACGCAAAAATGGTGATAAGTAGTAAAGCAAAAAATTTCATTTGTGTGTTGTTTAATTTTTTGGAAAAACTTAAGGAAAATTAGTGATTTTTTAAGAAGTTATCAATATATCAATACAACGTAAACTAACGTAAAAAGGTTAATAATTAGCGTTTCTTTTTCTCAGGGTTTTGTAAGAATACTGTGTAGAAACAGCAATAAATTTTATTTTGTTTAATTTTATAAAGAAGAAAATACTTCGATATTAAAAAAAGGGTAGCTATATGAAAAAGAAAGATTTCTTTGAACCGAAAAACAGCTCAAAGTTAACTGAATTACCGGATGAGAAGGTAATACTTGATCAACCCGGGTCTCCTGATTATCATGAGTATCCCGAAGGGGAGGATATCTACCTAAAGGATAAAGAGACAGATATTGACCCCGAAAAACTGGCAGAAAGACCAATGAAAGCCGAAAACGGGGCAGATGATGTGATCTTAAAAACCAATCCGCATGCCCTGTCAAATCCTGTTGATACTCCCGGAAGTGAACTTGATGATACACTCGAAGAAGCAGGCAGTGAAGACGAAGAAAACAACTATTACAGTCTGGGCAGGGATAATAATGATAAGAGTGTTGAAAATAGTTAATGATCATCCGCACTATAAAATTGTATTTACAAAAAAAGCCCGGCAATTGCCGGGCTTTTTATATATGATCAGTTTAAAGTGATTACTTAGTTAATATCATCTTTTTGGTATCTGTGAAATTATCAGTCGTTATTCTGTAAAAGTATACACCACTGCTTAACCTGCCGGCATTGTAATTCACAATATAGCTGCCCGCAGATTTAAATTCATTATTAGCTATCACATCTACTTCTCTGCCTGCAATATCGTATATCTTGATTGTTACTGATGCGCTCTTAGGCAGTGAAAATGTGAAGTTAGTTTCCGGGTTAAACGGATTGGGATAGTTCTGTGAAAGACTATAATACCCCGGGATCTCTGTTGAAATTGGTTCAATCCCAACTGTACTTAATGTTGAAGCTATTCCGCCATTATTCCTTACTGCCCACATTCTGCTGCCTGTTGCAGCTTTCTGAATGTGCGTATTTGTACCTGCCGGAGCAGTGTAATCAGTGGTGAAAGTAACACCATTATCAGTTGTACGGTATATTACAGCAGCCTGTCTTGTGAACCAGTAGTTAACTGTGCTTCCGGTTATACCGGTAACATTACCTGACCCCGGCGATGTTACTGCGCTCCAGTTAACACCGCTGTTGTTGGTTGCCATCAACTGCGCTCCGCCAAGCATACCGCTTGTTGTTGTATTAAACCATATTGCATATGAACTTGCCTGTGTAGTGGACTGAACCTGCCATGTAGCTGTAAGTCCGTTAAGCGGTGAGTAATAGACACGGCTGTTATTGGTACCGAACCAAACGTTTGTGCCTGATACAAACAACGCATTGTTCCAGCCGGCTTCTGCACCCGCCTGAGCCAGGAACATTCCGGTTGAATCCCAATTTACACCGCCGTTTGTTGTACGCCATAATGACCATCTTCCGCCAACAGGGTCACCATACATAATACCTGTGAGCGGTGATGTCATCCAGATCGCGTTCATGAATCCACCGGATTGAGTGAACACCTGTACCCATGTTAAGCCGCCGTTTGTTGAGCGAAACACAAAGGCGGATGTTGATGAGCCTGTTACCACTGCTGTAGTTGAGTCAATAGCAAAAATGTTATACAGATCAAGTGTTCCGGGAATTCCGGTACCGGTTGCATTGATCCAGTTCATACCGCCGTTATTTGTTCGTATTACTTTGCCGGCGTTTCCGCAAACCCAGGCGATATTATCATTTACTCCCGAAACGGAGTTTAATGATGTTGTCAACCCCGATGATTGTTCCTGCCATTGTGAGCTTACAATGCCCGAACTGACCAGAAATAATAACAATACTGCTAAAAATTTAGTAATTTTATTCATTTTTACTCTCCTTAATTTTATTGAACATAGCTTGTTAAAGAGAATAAATACAATTATTATGCCAATGAATAAGTTATTGTTTTTTTAGCTCAAGGGTTAAAATTATACCGTAAATGAATGACAATTTTGACATTGGAGTCAGAACAAAAAAAACCCGCTCAAAGTGAGCAGGTTTTTCAAATAATTAATTAACTAAATTAAAAACTAATTAATCTTTTCATCTTTCGGATTAATTGTTGGCTGAAAGCCAAAGCCGCCCTGCGGCGGTCCGCCTACAAGCTGAATCTCGCCAAACTGATTTTCGAATTTATCGATATTATCCTTCAATGCGCCCAACAGCATCTTTGCATGCTGTGGTGTCATTATTATTCTTGCGCTTATCTTTGATTTTGGAATGCCCGGAAGTACTCGTGTAAAATCAATAATGAATTCAGCGGGGGAATGAGAAATAATCGCAAGGTTTGAATATATCCCTTCAGCCTCTTTTTCGCCGATTTCTATGTTGATTTGCTGTTGTAAGTTGTTATTTTCTTCGTTTGACATAATTGTTCCTTTTTATATTAAAAAAGCCCTAAAATGGGCTTTTTTCGCTCCGAAGGTAGGACTTGAACCTACGACCCTCTGATTAACAGTCAGATGCTTTTTATTTATAAACCCTTTAATATGCACTTTTTTGAGTGAGTAGTATGTAAAGTAGTATGTATGGAATTTATTTTACTATATCTATGATCAACGACACAGCCGCGGAAAGAAATATCAACAGCCCCAATCCAATCACCAGACCTTTAGCGTATAAGTCCCTGTTTTCTTCTTTTATCATTTTCATTTCAACCTCCTGAATAAAACCTTTAATTTATCAAATTCAACAACCTTTTCTTTTAAAACTTCAATCTCATTTTCCAACTCAGCAACCTTATTGTTTGCTTCAGTAAGTTTTTTTTCGCAATCAGTGTAACTACCTGTAATAATACTTTCAACAGATACACCGCACAGGTTACACAGTTTGTAAAGTACACTTGCTTGCCTAAACGCATTTTTAGCCTCTATAGATTCCTTTATTGTACCCTGATGTTCATTAATATGCTTCGCAACTTCATAGATACTTCTATCTGTACCGAACCGCCGAACCAACGCTTTAACCAATCGTTCAGCTATTTCATTCCCCGGCAACAGGACAAAACCTCTTTTAATACCAGCCATCTTTCACCCTCCATATTCATCATTTCTTATTATTGCTATTGACATAGTCAGAATTTCCTATTATGTTTGTTGCGTAACGTTAACCAATAGGACGCAATATACAATAAAATGTCAAACAACCAAATACCCAAAAACACCAATTTTAACACCCTCGAGCTACCGAAAGACGCTAGAAAAAAAATCTATTTACGAAAGAATTTCAGCATGCGGCCATCCACAATAGAACTCCTTAATAAAATAGGACAAAGCGATATACAATTCCGGTACCCGAATGAAGTAATTGAAAAAGCACTTGAAGAATATTCCAAAACTCATAACAACAGCTAATGACAAAAATAATCGCATATAGTATATTTATCTTTAGTTTTTTCGCCCTCGTACAATATCTATTCAATTGGTTCAGGTCAATAACCTTTGATGATATCTGTAATAAAAAATGACAGATAATTCATTCTATATTATTTTCACTACTGAAGATAAAGAAGGCTATTATGCCCAATTCAAAGCACGTACAGCACACGAAGCCCTCCAAACTGCATTTCAAAACTACAGCGCACATGACTTTGACTATATCAGAAAGGGGGAACCACAGGACGACACACTTCAATTATTAGCCACACACGAATTCGAACAACAACAAAGCATTTCAGATATGTTTCAAGAGCATTTAAAAAATAACAATCTTTAAATCAATAGGAAGGATTTAAAATGAACGCCTCAGAGATCACAAAAAAAATAAAACCGTTAATTCAGAATCTTGAAGCAACAAACGAAGCATACTCAATTTACAGAGCATTCGAATATCTCGAATTCTTAGCACCCAACACATCACTCGAAAATAAATTCGTAGAAAACGAATTACTTCCTGTTATAAACGACCCGGAAGTTAAACCCGAATACAAAATACATATCACCTTTATAACATTACCCTCATTAGTATTACTTAAAACCGACCCACACCCAAGCGAATTCATATCCACCTGTATATATCTTGAATTCCTCATTCAGCAATACAAAGATACACGCACAAAAGAAAAAGAGGAACACGACAAAGCATTCGAAGAAATTTTCAAACACCCGATATGGAAGAAACTAGGATATAAACTTGAAAGAGTAAAACCCGTAGATACAGCAAAAGAAGCCCCAAAATCCAAACCCGAAGCATGCACATTGAAAACGGCAGGATTCAACCCTCAAAAAGACGACACACTCAATTATCCTGTAAAAGACAATCCCCTAGCCGATAAAACCACACAGGAAATTAATATACACCGCAGACCAACAGCCAACGCCACCACCGACGCAATGAGAACAGTTATTCAGGAATTACGCCTCAGTAAAGAACCCGGAAGCTATTATCACAGCTGGCAGTGTAATATAGCGCAGTGTTTCATGAGTGAATTCGACAACGAATTACTCGCCAGAGAAACATTCAATTACAGAGCAAACAGAGCCGCCAAAGCATTCTTAGACCTGTTAATTCAGTAAGCATTGAAAACCATTTATATACCAAGATGCATTCGGGAGGATATTCTAACAAAATATCCTCTTAATGCTGTTCAGCGCGAAGCCGTGTATTTATTTCTTGTATTACGTGATGGCGAATTATGTCAGATATGTAAACACCCGGCCACGGAGGATGAAAAGCTTGAAATCGATCATATCGACGGAAAAAAATTTAGGCATTTTCACAAAAACCTGCAGTTGGCACATCATAAATGTAACTGCAATAAAGATAAAAAAGGCTCCAAGAAAGGTATAGATTTACTTGTGTGTGTGAGTGAAACCATAATACCGCAGGATTCAAGAAGCGCAGAAACGGCACTAAAACTCAAATACTATCCTGCATTTATTGAATATGTCACAGACAAATTTAAGAAAGGACATGTACTGGTAGATATTCAGGATATGACCAGTAATTTATTTGTGAGAACGGGAGGCAGTGACGAAACATTCCGCAGGTATTCAAAAAATATTTGTGGAAGCGAAGGACCCTGCACCTGGTACACTGATAAAAGCGTCAAACCAAATAAACATTATTTAAAGTTGAAGGAAAATTCAGAACTGTATAAAAAATATATGCAGTAAAATTAAAAACAAGAAAGGAAACAAAATGGAACTCATTAAACTTTCGGTACTCACCGCATTGGGACTTGTAGTCCGCATAGATCAAACCGATAATCTCGAAAACCCGCTTCAGATAAAACCTGTTGATGAAAACGGTTTTGCTGTTTTCGAAGTAGTTAAAGGAAAGCCAATGGGTATAAGCTTCTTAGAAGCACCTGCAGTTGGCGAAGCACCTCCAATTGTCCCACTGTTCAAAACCGAATTGAACATTGCGGCAACCGCCGAAGATACATTCGACCTCGATATGTCATTAATCCCCGGGTACAATGATTCAGCGGAACTCAACGGCGCAGAAGCCAACGGCGACAACAATCTCACATTACTCGATGAAAATAATTCAGCACCGACAAATGAACCAAGCGACATCATATATCCCGAACCAACAAAGGAAACAACACAACCAATGCCAGACAGGCCCAAAATGGGCAGGTAGTAACCTATAGCATAGCATACTATCAAATAACACGGAATTGAACTTAGGAAGGAAATACAATCGCAACTATTTTTCCACAGGTAGAAAAGACTTGCAATCTCGTCAAACATTTGGATATGAAAGCCCGGAAAAGCACGTTACAAATAATTTAAATGATAACATAGAAATTCGTTCCATTCAGCATTCGTTAACTCCTGCAGTTGTCAGGACTGCAGGATAATTTATACAGCATATAAAATGACAGACAAAGAAAAAGAAGCCACTTCAAAAAAACCAAAAACAGTAGAACTTGAACAAAACAACAAATACACTTTGATATCAAAACAAGTCGAGGACGACGATATCGAAGAAGTTGAAAATTTGATTCATAAATACCAACCCGATTTTCCGGTTACTCTTGAAAAGGAAGTCAAGATAACCATTGAAACAAAATATGATAAGCAGGATGAATGCATAAAATTATACATCACTTATCAATTCAAGGACATAAACATTATTGAAACAAAACAATTAAAACTAATATTTCCAAAAGCTTCATAGAAAGGATTTAAAAAATGGGTAAACAATTATCTTCAAATACAATTCAGATGTTACCGATAGGAAAACTTATAAAGAGCCCCACCAATCCCCGAAAATATTTCAACGACAAAGAGCTCACTGAACTTGCTGAATCAATAAAAAATGTAGGATTACAACAGGCAATAAAAGTCAGACCGATAAAGGACAGCAAGTATGAAATAATTTTTGGCGAAAGAAGATACAGAGCATTCCTTTTAAACAAATCAAAAGAAATACCCTGTATAGTTGAAGAATTAACAGATGAACAGGTATTGGATATTCAGACCATTGAAAACCTACAGCGTTCCGATATCCACCCGCTTGATGAAGCAGAAGGCTTCAAACTGTTAAGACGCAAAATGACGATAGAACAAATATGCGCCAAGATCAGTAAATCAGTTGATTATGTTTACAAACGCATAAGGCTAGCGGACCTCATACAGCCTTTAAAGGCGGCAATGTATGACAATGCATTCCCCGTATCATACGCACTGTTAATTTGCGGATATCCCCCAATTTCTCAGGAAGAAATTTACAAAAGAATTAAGAACGAAAACAACAACACAAAGCTTGACCCGGCACTATTACCGGCATACACAGAATTCAAAGACGATATCATTTCAGACTTCAACAACGAACTAAGTCAATACTCATTCGACAAACTCGATGATACACTGAATTCCAAAAGGAATGTCAAGTGTTCTGTTTGCAGTTTCAACACTGCAAACGACTTAGTACTATTCGATACAAGCAAAGAATCCTATTGCGCCAATTCCGAATGCTTACGTATGAAGGTCATAACAGACATACAGAGGAAAATTAAAGCTTCAACAGAGAAGCTTATTGTAGTAGCCGACGAATGGTACATCGACAACATACACCCCGATTATAAAAAGGCATTCCCCACCATTCTTAACACCCAAAAATACAACAAAGCGAAGCCCAACTGTAAATCCACCGAAAAAGGAATTATTCTTATAGGCAACAAGCACAATAAAACCCTCGCAGGAAGCGTTATAAAAATATGTTTAGATAAAAAATGCAAAGTATGTAACGCCAACCAACATACTTCTTATTCATCCGGCAGTACAAAGACCGCTGCAGAACGAAAACAGGCAAACACATATTCAGACGAGCGCAAGATAAGAATGCAGGAACTTAACAACATTAGAGACAAACTCACTGAAAAAGTAATGCATGCCTTTATGAACAGGGGAGGAATGCAAAAAGATATCCTGATAAGCGCCATTCTCACAAAAGGATATGATATGATAAATAAATACCAAGCCGATATACTTTGCAAGGTTACAACACTTCCCCCGGGTACAATAAACACAAAAGCCAAAGACTTTGAATACGCACACATCACCATACCTCAATTGCAAAAGATGTCACCGCACCAACTCAATCTGCTTTTTCTTGTTAATTACCTCACCAAATTCCGTTTCAAAATATATCAGGATTACGAAAGATACAAATCTGATATAGGAACCAAGCGCGACCGCCTCAAATTCTATGCTGATATCTATCTCACAAAAGACGAGATTAAAGCAGTTGAAAAAGAATTCACGATACCCAGGAAAGCGGCCGCCAAAACAAAAAGCAAAAAACAAACAAAAGCCAAGAAGAAAAAATGAACGGACTTACAGTAAAAATCAAAAATAATGACTACACTATCCCCTCAGGTAGTGTAGTTATCGATTTATTCACTGCAATACCCGGACATGAACTCACACTCCTAAGAGAACATTTCACGTCAATTGCGATACAACCGCATAAAATCGACGAAGAAATTGCAGACTTTAAACTCAATGAACACCTGATAGATTTGATCGCTAAATACAGGCTCAATGAAAAATTTATTCATAACATTAATACTTCAACATGGTACGATACACTCGAAGACCTGCATCACATTCACGGAACATATATATATGGAGAATATGAAAAAAAATAAAATACTGAAGGCTGATAAAGAATTATTAACAACCATTGAGCTCTTTTGTAATAAAGAGCCTTTTAACGTTTCAGACGAATTTCTCAGAAGGAGCCTGAATCTCAATCATGTATACACCACCGTAATGTACATGAAAAGCATTAACAATTTAATAGCCCACAAACTTATTAACAAACAAACTGTACCTGTATCAAAAACAAACTCAATAATTTTATACACAATCCCGGAAAGGAAATAACCCAATGGAAATCACAATCAAAGAATTCGACCATGCATTTTATATCAACTTCACGCCGCAAAACGCTGAAGAAAGCTCCACATTAGCCCGACTAGGCTTATTAAGCGTAAAACACCCAACGCTATCAGTTAGCGCCGGACACACAAACATTTACGCCAGCATGACTATAAAAAAACAAAAGCAACCCGATTCATCAATAACCTTTAAAACATTATGAAGAATGACAACAGAACGCAGGAACTAGTTGAAAAATATATTCACAAGATTGAAAAACCCAACAGCACAAAAATATGGTACAGGGTACACATAAAGATCAAAGGACACATATATTCCAAATCTTATTTATCACTTGAAATGGCGCGAACATTCAAACGCACAATTTTAAAACACGTTAAACCAACATGACGGATATATCCATATATAAAGGCTACACGGTTTTGACAATCGACCCGAATTTAAAATACAAGATAAGGATTACCAAAACCAAAGCGAAAATCATAGTAAAGAATCTAGACCGCATGAAGAAATTTATCACAGACACCGAAAACCACGCAACCGATATGAAATTCCTGGAAATACACAACAATCTTGAATCACATAATTTAACATATTATTACTGCAAACGAGTTATTGAACACCAAGCAGATTTAATCGCATTCTTAAATAATAATTAATATGAAACCAACAATAGCAATTATAACACTAGCATACAGAGATTACCTCCTATTCCTACATTCATTTCAGGGCATGGATATAACCGAACATATCAACTTCATTTTCGCAGATAAAGTTGAGAAGTTAATTGGCTTACACTTAACCGGATATAAAATCCTACACTATGAAGACTCACAGCATAAATTGATATCTAAAATACAGCGTACCGCTGAAAAAAGGATAAGAAAATAAATGCCAAAACACCTAAGAACAAAAACATTTTATTACGCAATATTTCAGCATAAGCATACGAAGCTTTATTACAACGGAATAAAAATAAATTGCGCTCAGGCAGAATCCAATACAGAGTTAGCGCCCTCAAACGGAAGAATACCAACATTCTTTTATTTACGCAGGGAACTTGAAGAAATAATACGCCCCGAAACAAAAGCCGATTTTAAATACACCGTTCACACAATAAATTTCTTAACTGCACAGGGTAAAAAATGAAAATACAACCAATCCACATTCGACGTTTTTTTTGGGGTATATATCAAATAATTAAATATACCATAATTATCATAATCGATGGTATAAAAAGAAAGGTTAAACAATGAACGAGGCTTTATTTAACGATATCGTAAACTTTCAAACAACAACGTTTCCGAACGCTACCTTAAATTCCAAACTATGTCATTTAAGAGAAGAAATGTTTGAGCTCTACGAAGCATGCAATATAAAGAATGGCAATGTTGAAGATGAATTCGCAGACTGCTTTTTACTTCTCACTGGAGCATTTCATAAAGCAGGTTTTAATTTTTCTGATATCGAAAGGATTATACGTCACAAACTCAAAATTAACAAACAAAGAAAATGGCAGGAGCCCGACACAAACGGGGTAGTAAAACACATAAAAGAATAAACCACGTTATGAATAATAAACGCATTCCCAAAAAATACCAATCACGCCAAGACCTTATTCGTGCACTGCAGTTTCAGGAACGGGAAATGAAAAAAGAATTCGCAGAACTTATAAATTCCATTAAACAAAATACTGAAGAAAAGGAAAAATACTACAATGAGCAAAAAGCAACCAAACAATAACAACAAACCGAAAGTCACCGACACCAAAAGTCAGAAACTACCAAGCGGGTTACACAAACTCGACACGCAGGAAATTAACAAAACACTTCTAACTATTCAGACAATTACCGATAATCTGAAAACAGAGGATTTTGAATACCTGAAGAAAAATATCCAACTCACAGACGATAACAGAAGAAAAGAAATCATTGATTCACTCACCAAACTTTTAGTTTTAGGCGCAAATGTAACCCTTGAAGCATTTTTAGTTGTACACGATCTGGATAGGACATTCGCACGTATAGGAAACGCCGCCATAATATTTGCGGACAACGAAAAATCCGCTATAGAGATATTCAAAAAAGACAACAGGATAAACACCCGGACGGCGAATGTCAGAGCATACAGTATCAAAGACCAGCAAAATAATTTCTACTATTACGAACCGAAATAACATTGAGCCTCAGACAAATACATATTCCTGAATTACCTCACTGCAAAGATTATTTTGCAGACGATAACAACAACATATACAGGAAAATAAAAACCTTTTACCCTAATAGCCGGAGTAAAAGAAAATACATGAAAATAATACATAAAGGCAAATCCCGCTATTTTTACGCCGACGCACTATTCAAAAACAATCTGGTATCAGTAGAAAAACGGGAAATCAAACAAAAAGATATTGAATTATTTTCTTACTTTCAGGATGATACATACACATACTGGCAGGATAAAATAAACAAACTTAATAAAAGCAAATGGAGCCTTTTTAACGAACAAATACACAAACAGCTTAAAAAGGCCTTATCACGACAAAAAACAATTACAAAATCTAAAATCAAATCCATAATAAACCATGCCTACAGTTTCTACAAAAACAGCGTTTAAGCAAAAATGGTTTGTGTACCGCAGGAAGGATTACAAAATATTTACCAAGCTACTCGACTATAGAAGCGACGCCGAAGACTTAGCCCGGGAACTACAGCAAGCTTATTCCCGTTCAGCAAACAACCTCTTTGATATTGGTATGGCAAAAACACTAGGTATAGCAATAATAAAGACAGAACCCATGAAAGATAAATTTATTAATTTTGACATATTGACAGATGATAATTAAGAACTCCGAAAATATCAACATCACCAAAAGAAGCTTCGCGCTCCTGGAAAACATATCCAAACACAGGAACGCTCACAAACTGATCTCAGAGAAGGGAGGCGTCATAATTGGAAAACGAATTCAAAGCAGAACGCTCAACATCACCGGCAGACATAACATTCAGGATGATTATACAAGCTTCATTAATATTCCTAACCTATCAAACAATCCAAGTCTTTATGTTTCTAACGATAATCTTATTGTTTGGTACACTGAAAAACTGTTAAGAAAAAACAAAATACTTGCTTATTATCATTTTCACTTATCAAACAATCCTGAACCAAGCCCAAGCGACATCAAATCAATGAAGATGAACGCCCAAAAATTGAAACGGGACCTCTTGATGTTTATATTTGCCGACAATGAAAATAATTCCGTAACGAATTTCCAATACAGAGCTTAATGTTTACATGGCTAAGAAAAAAACCAAAGCAAGTTTCAGCAAAGGTCACAAATCCAAAGGAGGCAGACCGCCCGGGTCACTGAATAAATCGACCATAGTCACCAATGCATTAAAGGAAATTTCCGAAGCATATAAAAAACAAATTGATGTTAAAGACCTCCACAATCTTGTACTGCAGAATATAATAACAGAGGGACTTTTAGCTAAAACTTCCCAGAAGAAACTAGTAACATCATTCAAGCTTCTACCATACATCGTACCTGAAGTAAAAACAGATGAAAACAAGAATAAAATACCAGTTACAGAAATCCACGAGCCGGGTTATACAGACATTCCTAAGTTTCAGAATGCTGATAACAACATTCCTGCTAGCCCTAAATCCAAGTAACCATCAAATATATTGCGACCGATATACAAATGACGAGCTCAAAGTATTATGTCAGGATATACAGCCCCTTATCTTTAAACAGGCAGGAGCCGAAAAACCCTTTTACACATCACAGCCAAAACAATCACTATTTCATTTCGAAGTAAACCGCAGGGACAAAACAGGATATCGTGAATTCTTTTTTGGAGGCAGCGCATCACCCGGGAAAAGCACGGCCATAAGATGGCAAGCACATAAAGATTGTTGGAAATACCCGGGACTTAGAGTACTCATTTTAAGAAATACATTCCCCGAATTACAGCGCACACACTTAGACCTTATCAATTTTGATCTTCCTCCTGCATACGGAAGTTACAATTCACAGCGTCATACCTTTTATTATTCAAACGGAAGTATTCTCGAATTCGGATATTGTGAAAAAGAAAAAGACTTTGACAAATATTTATCCGCAAATTATGATATCATAATGTTGGATGAAGGTACCACAATCAATTTCAAACTATACCTCCTGTTAAAATCCCGCCTTAGAATGTCAGTAGCAGGATTCACACCATATATGGCAGTAGTCAGCAACCCGGGAGGAAAATACCATAAATTATATAAATCATATTTCTACACACAGACATTCGATATCGATTTTCCTGATGAACTGCAGGACACAGCATACAGACCCGAGCAAATATTATACATTCAGGCTTATGTATACGATAATCAACAATACGTAATCAAAGACCCTGAAATAATACAACGCCTCAAAAACTTACCTGAAAACGAAAGAAAAAGATTCCTTGAAGGCTCATGGGATATCAATACAGGAAGCTTTTATGACTTCAATGAGAATATTCACGTCATAGACCCATTCGAAATTCCCGAAGACTGGCTTAAAATAGCCGACATCGATTACGGAAGGACAAACGCATGCAATTTTATAGCCATAGGACCGGACGGCAATTTTTATATATACGCAGAATGGAGCCACAAAGGAGGAACACACAGCACCCGAGCACTAAGCTTTTACAATTTCCTTGTATCAAATTCAATCGATGTTTCAATGATTAATTCACCCGCGGGAAACGTAGTTTTGTGGGCAGATGTTAATTTTTTCTACAGAAGAAAAGACGACGAAAAATCCAAACCGCCCTCAGACTATTTTGCTAAATACAAAATATTCCCAAAACCACTTCACAAAACCCGGGACTTAAACAATGACGTTTCATGGAGGGTTATGTGCAACAATTACATAGCTGAATTACTTCAGTATGAATACACCGTAATAAAACAGGAAGACGAGCACGGCATTGTAAAAGAAATAAAAGACAAATTGATTGTACAGCCCAAATTATATATATTTAGAAACAAATGCCCCAAGCTTATAGCCACACTCCCGGAACTTGTAAGGTCAGAACACAATCAGGACGACGTAGAAAAAGACGACAATATAGATCATTGGCATGATTCAATTAAGTCAGCCCTGGTATCATACAGACCAAAGAACGCACAGAAGAAAAAGAAAGTAGCCTCAACAGCATATTATGACCAGCTGATAAAAAACAGCTCAACATAATTCCAACGCTAACGCTAATTTTTCATTCGCTGCATTTCATTTCGCTCATACAAAAAATTCAGGAATTATACCATACAGACGCCGTTAAAAGCGGAAAGGCTCGAATAGTATTCGCAAGCTCATTTCTTTAACGGCTATTCGAAAAACAAACCGCACAATTTACTATATTTCAGTCACACTTACATTAGCGAAAATCAAAAGCCATTTATCAAGCAACGAAGATAGTCAAGGGTATATAAACGTGCAAACAGCGCACGCCCTTGACTTTTTTTTCAGCTAAATCGTTTTAGTGCTTTTTTGTTGTTTTTCGAATGTACCGCAGGTGCACACAAATCAAAACCGAAAGGAAAAAATTAAAATGTCACTTCATTTTTTAAACTCAAAATTCACTCATTTACAGCCCATAGAAAAACTGAAAACAGAGAAATTTTATTTAGAACTCGAAATTCCTTATTTCGAAAACAACCACCCGACAAGAAATATTAAACCCTTAAAAAAAAGACTTGCACACGTCATAGAATTAATACAAATCATTGAAGAAGATAAAAGAAAAAATACAAACACATTTAAATCAATTCCCGAAAAAATACAGTATATCCAAAACAGATTACAGCACCTTAAAAATATGAACACACCTTTAAACAATCCTATAATTGAAATCTTTGAAACTGAAATCGAAATCTATAATCTAAATTACA
>JABFSP010000134.1 GCA_013140565.1 Ignavibacteria bacterium | reverse complement strand
TTTAATACCTTACTTTCGTTAATTATTGATTTTCTTTATTTGTTTTTAGTTATCTGCCGGTACTTCAGATTTTGGTTCTTCTTTTGGTTCAACTTTTGTTTCAACCTTAGTCTCAACTTTAGTTTCAGCTTTATGATCTGCTGTTTTATCTACCGGTTTGCCTTTTTCAAGGCTCTTTTTATAATCATCTATCTTCTTCTTCTCGGGAATCAGCATTACAGTCAAATAACGCCCTTCCATTTTGGGAGGCTGCTCTATCTTGCCAACAACTGTAAGCTTTTCCAGTATCTCATCCATCAGTTTCCTGCCGATATCCTGGTGAACCATCATTCTGCCGATAAAGATAATTGTAGCTTTTACCTTATGTCCCTGTACAAGAAATTCTACAAGGTGGCGGCATTTGAAATCCATATCATGAGTATCAGTATTTGGATGGAACCGGATTTCCTTAAGCTGAGTAGAAGTTTTGCTCTTTTTCTGCTCTTTTTCTTTTTTCTGTTTTTCGTAATTGTACTTGCCAAAATCACCTATTTTACAAACAGGCGGCTTTGCGTTTGGTGAAACTTCAATCAGGTCAAGATCTTTGGATCTTGCCATCCTAAGGGCTTCCTGAGTTGGCTTTACCCCGGCCTGGTCGCCGTTCTCATCAATAACCCTCACTTCGGGAACACGAATCTGTTCATTGATGCGTGTTTTGATCTTTCTTTCCTTAATGATTAACTCCTTTAAAAGTTATAAAATTGTGATGCTTTAAAATTATTTTAAGCTATTTATTGTTAAAGCTTAGTTTATTTTCTTTGAATCTTTTTCTTCGGTTAAATTCTTTATGAATGCGTCAAGCTCAAACTTGCCAAGATCGCCTTTTTTATGCGCGCGTACGGTGATATTGCCTGCCTGCATTTCCTTATCGCCAAGCACTATCATATACGGCACTTTTTTGGTTTCCCAATCGCGTATCTTGTAGCCTATCTTTTCACTTCTGCTGTCAAATTCAGTTCTGAATCCTGCAGCTTTGAATTTATCAAATACTACTTTAGCATATTCCATCTGGTTATCAGTAATAGGCAGTACAGCAACCTGGTAGGGTGAAAGCCACAACGGGAAATTACCTGCGAAGTGCTCAATTATCATACCGATAAATCTTTCAAAACTTCCAAATATTGCACGGTGAACCATTACCGGTCTGTGTTTCTGTCCGTCGCTTCCTTCATAAGTAAGGTCAAATCTTTCAGGCAGGTTATAATCAAGCTGAATAGTTGCAATCTGCCAGTCTCTGTTCAAAGCATCCTTTATATTAACATCAATTTTAGGACCGTAAAAAGCCCCGTCCTTTTCATTGACATCATACTTAAGGTCATTAGCTTTGAGCGCAGCTGCAAGTGCAGCTTCAGCGTTATCCCACACTTCTTTAGAACCCATTGCATTATCAGGTCTGGTTGAGAGACAAAACCTCGGCTCTAAACCAAATAATGCATAGAATTTTTTTATTAAACCCATGACCCCGGTAATTTCCTGCTGTATCTGTTCAGGAGTGCAGAAAATATGCGCATCATCCATAGTGATCTGCCTTACACGGAACATACCGCCTAAAGCGCCTCGAAGCTCGTTCCTGTGAAGTCTTCCAATTTCGCTTAATCTTAACGGTAGATCTTTATAACTTCTCATTTTGGATGAATAAACCAAAGTAGCTTCCGGACAATTCATCGGTTTTAAATAATAGGTTTCATCACCATCATCAATCCTGAACATATGCTCTTTGTAATGCTCTAAATGACCTGACTGCTCGAATAGTTTATCCTTAACCATTATAGGAGTATTGATCTCATTATAACCATTGTTATCGTGAATATCACGCCAGTATTTTTCGAGTTCTTTGAATATAACCATTCCATTTGGCAGCCAAAAAGGCGCACCCGGGCTGTATTCATGGAACATAAATAATTCAAGCTCTTTACCTAATTTCCTGTGATCACGTTTTTTAGCTTCTTCCAATAAATACAGATGATCATCCAGTTCTTTCTTTTTGGGAAAAGATATGCCGTAAATCCTTTGCAGCTGCTGGCGGTCTGAATCACCTCTCCAATACGAACCTGAAACACTGAGTAACTTTACATTCTTAAGCTTTGCAGTGGTAGGCATGTGGGGACCCCGGCAAAGATCTGTAAATCCGCCCTGGTGATACAGTGAAACATACTCTTCGTTCTTAGCGATATCTTCGAGTATTTCTACTTTATACGGATCAACTCTTTTTGATTTGAAGTATGCAACTGCGTCATCATGTTTTAATTCTTCACGAACGGTTTTAAGATCACGTTTTGCGATCTCAAGCATTTTATCTTCTATTTTTTTCAGGTCATCTTCCAAGAACTTATGTTCAGAATCGACATCATAATAAAAACCGTTTTCTATAGGGGGGCCAACGCCGAATTTAGCACCGGGGAAAAGTTCTTCGATGGCCTGCGCCATGATATGGCTGGTGGTATGCCAGTAGACTTTCCTGCCTTCATCATCACCGAACTTGTAGAATTTAACCGATGAATCTTCACTTATAGGCTTAACAAGATCAACAAGCTTGCCGTTCACTTCCGCAACAAGTACATCTTCTGCAAGACCCTTGCTTATAGATTTCGCTATATCAAGCGATGAAGTTCCATTGGGGAATTCTTTTGAATTCCCGTCAGGGAAAGTAATTTTAATATTTTCGTTATTGCTCAATTATCTTTATTATTTAAGCTGGTAATATCTTCTGATGATATCAATTTCTTTCTGAATAGCACCTCTATTGACTGATGAATTTATGAAATCATCATACAGGTACTGGTTGTTCAGGTTAAAATCGTTTTCCTTCAGGTTCGTTTCAAAATAATTCAGTGCTTCGCGTTCATCTGATTTCATGAAATCAGCAGTTTCTGTAGCGGTATCTGATTTAGCGCGGATGCCGGCTTTAACAAAATTCAGTAAATAAGTGAACTGTTTAATTGCCTCATTGTTAAGATAAACACCTGCTTTGCGGCCCATTACCAGATCTTCATTAATTATCTCATTGCAGCGCGCAATTAAACCTTCGCGTTTGTTTTCGTCTATCTTTGGTAAATTAACAATATCACTGAAAGCGCCTTTTATCTTATTGAAATATGATTCACCCTGCACAAGTTTTGCATCAGTGTATTTGGTGAATGTTAGATTCCATATATCAACTGCTTTGGTCGATAATTTTGATTCAATTTTCTTCTGTCCCTGTATAAGCAGGTTTGTTCCTATTACCTTTTTAGGGTCTTCGGGTATTGCATAGCTTACTTCTGTCGGGTTACCGAGATAAAAAATTCCGGGCCTGGTTGATACATTCCTCTGCAGTACTTCCGCGGTTGTTAACAGGCTTGAATTAGGCTTGTTCACATCAGGTGATGTTGCCAGGTACTTGTATGCCTGCTCAACTGAACCGTACATTGTTGAGCTGGTGTAAATGTAGCTTGTAGAAAGCTGGCTCATCATTGTTTCATCGCCGGCTGAAAGATTTGAGTAACCTTCCATCTTTATGCTGATATTACCGCCGTTATTTGAAATATTATAAATAGCAGGAATCAGGATAATGTTGTTTTTCCTTGCGGTAAAATTAATCGACCAGTAATCATCGTTAAAATTTTTGACCTGGTTAACAAGCAGGTCATCTTTATATAAGAATTTAATTATCTTTTCCGGTCCGATAGTAATTGTAATTATTATCAGAAAATTATGTTCTTTGAATTCATCATCATTTGTTGTTAATATAAGATCCCCGAAAGTTATTGTGAACGGATCGTAGATATTCACAATGTCCTTTGGTGAATATATCTGTGAAAAAATGTTTGATGAGAACAAAAACAGAAAAAGAAAAATTGATGTTTTGATAGTTTTGTTCATTCTTGTTTATATATTATTTATTAATTATCCCCAATTTCACTTTTAAAAGAAATCACAAAAAGAATAAGAGCATTTCTACCCACAATTCTTATAATCGCTTGTGGGCGATACTGGATTCGAACCGGTGACCTCCACGATGTCAACGTGGCGCTCTAACCAACTGAGCTAACCGCCCTGTACAATTAACAATGAGCAATTATCAATTTAAATAATTGATAATCAGTTATGCCTGAATAAAATTAGATATTTAGTACTACAATCACGAAGCGTATTAATCAAAAACTTCCTGACTTTTAATATGATACGGTGACATTT
>JABFSP010000275.1 GCA_013140565.1 Ignavibacteria bacterium | reverse complement strand
GCGTAATATGAACTATATTCAGTACAGTGCGGTTAAAATAATTGTCTCAGGCCGTGTTCAGGGTGTTGGCTACCGCTATTTCATAGCCCGCTTCGCGGAGGAGTTTGGCATTTGCGGCTTTGCAAAAAACCTGTTTACAGGTGATGTTGAGATCACCGCCGAAGGCAGGCGTGAATTCCTTGATGCATTGATAGTAAAAGCCGCCCGTGGTCCGGGTGGTGCACGGGTAAATACCTGCAAAGTAGAGTGGCTTGACTTTAAAAAGAAATACGATAAATTTGAGATATTATAATAAACTAACTGAAGAAATCCCCGAAAAAATCTACTTTTTTAGCTTAAATTTCTAAGCAATAACCTAAAAATCAATAAAAAATGCTTAAAAAACTTGTTTTCTTCACCTTATTTTTCGCTTCATCGGTATACCTTTCTGTCTTCGCACAGTCTGAAATTCCGGCATTTGATTTTTTGAGAGTAGAGACCGGGGCAAAAGCTTCATCACTTGCAGGCGCGTTTGATACTTACACTGATGACCCCAATGCGATGTTCTATAACCCCGCAAGCTTAAGTACAATTACAAATAACAAAATTTCTGCCGGCTTCGGCAAGTACCTGCTCGATATGAACTTCGGGACACTTGCTTACGCGCAGAAGTATAAAGATATCGGCTGGTTTGGCATCGGCGTGAAGTATTTTGATTACGGCTCCTTTGATAGAGCCGATGAATCAGGCACACCAACAGGCGAGACATTTAATGCCAACGACCTGATGGTCTCTGTGGGTTACGGTAATTTTATTTATGAAAGGATCAATTACGGATTTACGCTCAAGTATATTTATTCAGGTATCGCTGAGTATAAATCATCAGCTATCGCAATGGATTTCGGGATGCAGTATCATATGCCTGAGTCACAGTTATCATTAAGTTTTGGCGTGAACAATTTGGGAGGACAGCTTAGCTCTTATATAGATACAAAAGAAAAATTACCTTTGGATATCAGAGTTGGTGTATCAAAAAGGCTTGAGCACACTCCGGTTAGGCTTAATGTAACATTTTCAAAGCTCAACGAAAGCCGCGAAAAACTCATCCAGCACATAAAAGCTTTTTCCATTGGCGCGGAATTTATTTTCAGCGATTATGTTTCAGCACGCTTAGGCTATGATAACGAAAGCCGCCAGGATATGAAGCTTGGCACCTCTCTTGGCATCTCGGGATTTTCAACAGGCTTAGGCATCCGCTTCGCTGAAAAGTATGTGTTCGATTATTCGCTCAACTCATTGGGCAAAGTCGGCAGCACACACAGGGTAAATGTTGGGTATATATTTAATTAACATATATAACAAGGAGAAAACAAAATGTTTAACGAAGAAGAAGGTATTGCAGGCGGCGCAGGAATGGAAGGCGGAGCCGGAGGAGCAGGAAAAACTGAACGCACATATGTGGTACAATCAGGTGATACTCTCAGCAAAATCGCCAAACAGTATTACGGCGATGCAGGAAAGTATATGGATATATTCAACGCCAATACAGATAAACTTTCAGACCCCGATAAAATTCAGGTCGGCCAGGAATTGATAATTCCGTAAAGATTATTTCAATAGTGCCGATAAATCAATCGGCACTTTAAATTCTACTAAAAAAAAGAGATTCCCGCCATCGCCCCAAAGGGGTGAACTGGGAATTGTAAAAAAAAAATGCACAAAAAACTCACTTACTTCATCCAGTCCTTCATATTAATTCTATTTGCTGTAGTACTTCTAACTTCATGCGGCAGCGATGATACGGTAACCAATACTCCTCCGCCGGAACCAGTAGATACATCAGATTTCCAATACCCGTTTACGATCGGCTCGTACTGGAATTATACATTAACCGTATCAGCGGAAAATGTACGGCCCGATTCCATTCAGTATTACTTTAATTCATATCCTTTAACAGGATACGGTCACACAGCAATATTATATGATACGGTAGTTCAGATTGGCGGACCTGTGAGGGTAATTTATGACAGGCTTATATTTGGCAATGATACCGCGGCAAGCAGGTATTATTACACTCAAAATGAGTATTCGATGGTTTGCTATGGATACAGGGGTTCAACATCCGCATCTTTTCCGTTCAGAAAGTTGCATGACAGATCATTGCCTTGCGGACTTTTATCCACAGGAATTGAAAATATGGCTGCATCAGATACTTTCATGGTGATAAGTCCGCCGGTAGTTATTTTAAAATACCCGGTAGTAAAAAATACCCAGTGGGTTATGTTTGATCAGGGATCAAGCAATATTTCGAAAAGATATATTTCCTGGGAGAATTACCATCTTGATACCGCGACTATACCCAGTATTAAGACACAAAGGATTTTTTCAAATAATAGTGATTGGATATTGTATGATTACTATTCAAAGTACGGGCAGATGAAACGTGATTACTTATTCAGGAGTGTACAATTCAGAAATACCCAGGGTATTACAATCGGTTATTATGACAGTCGCGAATTCTTCAACGTAACTTCATTTTACACAACTGCACCTTAATTAAACTTTTATATGCCCTTTTTAAAATATTATTTCAGGGCATTATCTTTAAACTTCTGCGCGGTTTCCTTTGAGTTTTCTACATCGCGCATGTTCAGCACCATATCGTAATATTTAATTGCTTCAGGCTTATTGCCCTTTTGCTCATAAATTACACCTGTTCCCAAAATTGAAAAAACATAATAAGGTGATTCTTCGCCCGGCTTATCGGTTATCCTGCAGATCTCATTAGCGGTCCCGTATTGCTTAAGTGCTTCATCAAGACTGCCTGTTCTGCTGTAGCAAACACCGAGGTAATAATTAACTTCGCGTCGTATGTAGTTATTGTTATAGCCGGTCCGGTTACTATCAGCTTTGGCAAGCATACCGCTGTATAATGTAATACCCATATGGTAATTATTTAAACCCACATAACATTTCCCCAGGAATCTTTCAAACACAGGGTTATTGGGATAAATAGCAGTTAGTTTCTGCGCATACCTTAAGGCTTCCATATAATTTTTTTCGTAGGATAAGTGAATGTATGCAAGTGTTACGGTTGCTTCGGTCTTTGAATATTTTCCGTTGTCAGCGCAGTCGCGCAGCTGGGTTAAGCCCAGCTCTTTATTCCCTTTCGGGAAAAAGAACAGTACCGCTTTTAAGAATGGATAACGGTCAACAACGTAATCTACGGCATAATTGTAAATGCCCAAACCAAGTATGGCATCCTTGTTTGATGGGTTCAGTTCATAACTTTTTTGTATCAGGTTAAGCCCCTGTTTACCGTCATCAATTGCTTTCAGCCAGTTATCGCGCATTACGTTCATAAATCCGCGGTAACCGATTACACCACCCAGCAGAAATGTTGCCCAGTCGTTGTTTTCATTTTCATCAAGGCGTTCTTCGCAAACTTTTATGCAGCGGTCAACTTTACTTAAGTAGTTATCATCATTTGAGCGGTCATCTTTATTCAGGTAAATTTTCCACCATTCGGTCATTGATTGAAAGAAGTAACCTGTGGGGTCTTTGGGATCTTCATCAATTAAAGTCTGGAATATTGTGTTCGCTGAATCAAACTCCAGCTTATAGACGTGATCAATCCCCTTCAGTATCTTTTCATCCCGTGATTGCGAAAAGGTAACTGTGCTGATAAGTAAAGCAAATACCAATATTTTATGAATATTTCTCATAAATAGTATAACGTAAAAAATTGCAGTAAAATTTCAGATGAATATACAATTAACAATAATTTACAAAGAAAAACCCCGGCTGATTAAAGTACGGGGTTGTTAAAAGAACTTCAATTAATGACTAGAAGCCAATGCCGAAATATTTGAAACCGTTTGCTCTCACAAATTTAGGGTCATATATATTTCTGCCGTCAAAAATGACACGCTGTTTCATCAGCTTCTTCAGTTTATCAATATCAAGCTTGCGGAATTCATTCCACTCTGTAACAAGCAGAAGTCCGTCAGAATTCTTTAATGCTGAATAATTATCCTTATAAATTTTAACTTTATTAAATTTTTTGCCATATAACATTTTGAAATTATCATTTGCAACCGGGTCGTATGCATTAATTTTCGCACCGTGCTCAAGCAGTCTTTCAATTATCGTCAGCGCCGGCGCTTCCCTTAAGTCATCTGTTCTCGGCTTATATGATAAGCCCCATACAGTGAAAGTCTTGCCTTTAATGTTATTTTTATTGTGAGCAAGGATCTTATCAACCATAATGAGCTTTTGCCTGTTGTTGATCTCATCAATTGCTTTGAGTATCTTAAAATCGTACCCTTTTTCTTTTGAGGTATTAAGCAGACCCTTTACATCTTTCGGGAAACAGCTTCCGCCATATCCAACTCCCGGGAATAAAAAGCTTGAGCCTATTCTTGGATCAGAGCCTATACCCCGGCGGATATTATTAATATCCGCTTTTACAATCCCGCTCAGGTTCGCAAGCTCATTCATGAATGATATTCTTAGCGCAAGCATTGAATTGGCAGCGTACTTTGTAAGCTCGCTTGAGCGTTCATCCATCAGTATGAACCGCTCCGATACACGCATGAAGCTGCTGTATAATTCCTGCATTATCTTTGCAGCCTTTTTGCTTTTAGTACCAACAACCACCCTATCGGGTGACATGAAGTCAGGTACTGCTGCGCCTTCTTTTAAAAATTCAGGATTTGAAACAACATCAAATTTTTTTTTGGTTTTTGAAGCGATAAGTTTTCTTATTTCATCACAAGTACCAACAGGTACTGTGCTTTTGCTGACAATAACTTTATATCCATTTATGTATTTTGCCATGTTTCCGGCAACATCAAGCACATGCCTCAGGTCAACCGAGCCGTCTTCATACGGTGGTGTTGGCAGGCAGAGAAATATTACATCAGTTTTTTGTACTACATCCTTCAGGCTGGTTGTGAATTCAACTCTGCCTTCGGCAATGTTCTTTTCGAGCAGTTCTTCCAGACCCGGTTCATATATAACGGGGTCACCTTTTTTGAGACGTTCGATCTTTTTCGCATCCAGATCCATACAAATAACATTGTTTCCGTTTTCTGCAAAGCATACTCCTGAAACAAGTCCAACATAACCGGTACCGATAATTCCAAGTTTCATAATTGTGTATTTAAGATGCAGCGCTTTGCTGCTTAATATCTGAAATTTTATAATTGTATTTAATGAAATAAAACAAGCCGGCAACCATAAAAAGCAAAAAACTCATAGCGTGTGTGGCAGTCCCATAGCCCAGCGCGGCCGGTTCTGATACCATAAACATATTGACAAGTGTAACTTTACAAATGTAGTGGTAAGGTCCCGTTGCAGCAGGTGACGGTATGAACATTGCGACATTGATAAGCACAAGCAGTAAATTTGCGTCCCACAAACCGCGCAGCACGCCGGTGCCCTCACCGGCGGTGAGTATACCAAATGAATAGAAAGGAATATATGTGCTAACCAAGTATGCCACCCAAATCAAAATTGAATAAATGGCTATCCTGAAAAACAGTGAAGGCTTCTTAAGCACTTCAAAGCCTGTCAGCAGTGAATCAAAAATATTATCAACTTTTTCGTGAAGTTTGGCCGGGAGGAACTTAGTGAAAAATTTTACTATTCTTAAACTTTTATCAGGTTTAATAAGCATGAAGAGTATCCAGCCAAGCATAAGAAAAATTGCAGCAGAAAGTATTAATACAGCAGAACCTATCGATGGGATTGAATCAGTAATTCTATCCTTAAAATAAATGAGCGCAATACCAAACATCAGCAGGAACATTACAGTATCAATTATTCTTTCAACAATAATTGTAGCAAAAGCTGATGCCCGTGAAATATTTTCCTGTTTGCCAAGCATATACGGGCGCACAACTTCACCGGAGCGCGGGAAAAGGTTATTCATCATATAACCTATTAATGTAGTTGCAAACAGATTCTTGAATGATATATCCTTTTTGATGGGCTCCATCAGCACTCCCCAGCGGATAGCCCTTAAGGCTGAACCGCCGAATACTCCGATAGACATCCCGATAAAAACGTAAAGATAATTAGTGGTTTTTAAAATATTAAGCAGTTCAGTAAGGTTCACATTCCTGAATGCCAGGTAAAGGAACAATGCCAGCAGTAAGGTGCTGATTACGATATTAAGTTTCCTGCCTCGGCTCAATGTGTTTTATCTCATATCAATTACTTCGGTCCCTTCAGGGGGGCTGAATGTAAACTTTGAATTGGCTACGCCAATATTTGTCTGAATATTCTTTATTGAATAAGTTGAAGTTGATTCATCGGTAACTATGTATATCTTTTTGATGATCCAGTCATCTTTACCAACCCATAACTTGGCTGATTTCACATATCCGCTTTCCCTTGGCTTGAGTGATAGTACATATACATCCTTGCCATTTAACTTTTCTGTTCCGGTTAGATCACTGTAAAAATTCTCGGGATACTGGAACAGGTATTTATTGGGGGAAAATGTATTGCCGGTTTCCTTGTAATGATCGATCACGACCTGTTTCTTGCTGGGGGTGTATGACCATGAAGTGCTGCCATCGGTAACAATTGTCTGCGAGCCGGTTTCGATCCTGTACTTGCTCTCTTTCTTAATGTACAAAGTACCGGATGATGACTGCGCTTTGGATTTGTTGAACTTTATTGTTTGTGAAAACGATGCCTTGGCATCGGTAATATCTTTATATGCACTTTGCACATTTTGAATAACTTCCTGAGCTGTAATATCATCCTGCGCAAAAACATGTGAATTTACGAGAAAAACAGCTAAAATTAACAATTTTGAAAGAATAATTTTTGTCATTTTTGGCTCCATATCAATTATAATTATACAAATTTACACTTATTTAATGTAATAAACAGTGGAATTTCTTTTGTCATTCCCGAAATTTTTATGAAATATTGTAAATAAAGGTGAAAATAAATAAAGGAGGGAAAATAGTTTTCCCTCCTGAATATCTGATATTTAAAACCTTTTACCTGCCGTTGTTGCCATCACCCTGATCGCTCTTTTCGTTCTGGTTCTGCTTAACTTTTTTGTTCTTCTGCAGGTAATCCTTTACATTGCCGAACCTGTATGAAAGATTCAGTGACGCCTGCCGCGAACTCCAGTCATGCCTTGATGACTGAAAATAATCCGCTGAGTTTACATCCTGTCCCCATTCAGAAGTATCGAATATATCACTCGCCTTCAGACTGACAGTCAGCGCATCGTTCAAAAATGTTTTACTGATGCCGATATCAAAATTCTGTGAGGGAATTTCAGTGCCCTGGGCATTTACTTTTTTACCCGTATAGGCGTAAAACAGTTCAAGATTAAACAAACTGCCGAATGTAAACGTTGACCTTACATTCGCTTTCCACGAAAAGCCGTCTTCTGAACCGTAATCGGTAAGCAAAGGGTCAGAATCGAATTTTGTATTATAGAAACTGAAAGTCCCGTTCAGGCTCATCCAGCTTAATGCACGTGAATTCAGCAGCAGGTCTAAGCCATATGATTTGGATCCCGTTGCATTCTTAAAAGTGGTAACTGTTATGTTTGAATCCTGCAGATAATTATAACTTGAGATCACTCCGTGATTCTGCCTGTAGAATAACAACGGGGTAACTGTAGCTATCTTGTTAAAGAACATAAAACTAAGCTCATATGAATCGGAATATTCCGGTTTCAATTCAGGGTTACCTACCATTGCAAAATTAGGGCTCCATTTCCTGAAGAACGGATTCATCCTCCATATATTAGGTCTGGTTATTCTTCTGCTGTAGCTTAGCTGCAGCTGGTGCCCGCTGCCTATTTTTTGCGAAAGACTCGCCGAAGGGAAAAGATCAAAGTAGTTCTGTTTGAATTCCTGAGAATTTGTAAGAAGCTCGCCTTTTGTATTGGTTTGCTCTACCCTTACGCCGAATTTGTAACTGAAATCTTTTATAGAACCCGAAAACGAACTATAAACTGCGTTTATATACTCACTCAGTTTGAACCGGTTTTTTGTTGAAAGATTTGTTATATAATTACCGGAAGAATAATCCAGAGTATCTGAATTGAACTCGTTATCGTTTGACCTGAATGTTCCTTTATAACCTGTTTCAATTTTTGTGCTTTGTGAAAGCGGATGAGTGTAATCTGTCTGCACATTCAGATTATAATTCTTGATGAGAGTTGTATCACGCTGATCAAGCGGGGTGTTATTCACCGGAACTGAAAGAGAATCATAATCCTGCTTTGATAGCATGAACTTCATTTCATTGCGGTTACGTGAAAATGTGATATCACCCGACCATTCCCTGCCAAGATCATTAAGTTTATTATTAAAATATAAACTGCCTGTCAAATTTTCCCATAATCCGTTCCTGTCGCTTGACTGGGTGTAATAATCCATCAAACTTCCTGATGAGTTCAGATTCTGCGCAAGACCGTTATCCTCATTGAACCATTTGCCGGTACCAAGACTGCCTTCAAATCCGATAGTTTTACCGGTTGAAAGTTCGTACTCAAATCCGCCCTGTCCCCAGATCCAGTATCCGTGATTTTTGCCTTTGGTACTGCTCAGCAGTGTTGAAGGCTGTGTAATGTATGTTGTTGTGCTGCTGCTGCCGGAAATGTTATCCCATGTACCGGAATAAAAATTACCGAATGTGCTGACCTTTTTCTTTTTTAAACTTATATCAACCCCGCCCCACCCTGAAAAATTATCAGAGTAATTGCCGCCGCCGTTAAGGCTGCCCTGGAAGCCGAGGTTCTCATTCTTTTTCATTACGATATTGATGATGCCCGTAACGCCTTCGGCTTCGTATTTGGCAGGGGGATTTGTGATAAGCTCAACCCGTTCAATAGCGTCAGCGGGAATTTGTTTTAAGCTTGCAAATCGCGAGGGTTTATCATCGATGAGTATCTTAACATTCTGACTGCCCCGCAGGCTTACGTTATCGTTGATATCAACATCAACCAGCGGAGTTTTTTTAAGCACATCAATCGCAGTGCCGCCCTTTGTTAAGGCAGATTTTTCCACATTAAAAATCTTTTTATCCGCGCTAAGCTGAATTAAACCTTTTTCTTCTTCAACAAGAATTTCTTCAGTTGAAACATTCTGCTTAGCCAGCTTGAGTGTATCCAGTTTGACTGTTGTACCTGAAGTTATCTGCAGGTTTTCAACATTCATTGCGGCATATTCCATAAGGCTTAACTCAAGTCTATAGTAGCCGGCTGGAATATTTTCAATGGAGAACTCACCGGTTGGCTGGCACTTCGTGCCTTTCACCAATGTTGAATCGCCTGACTTAAACAACTTAACATCAGCTTCAAGCGGAGCGCCGGTACTGCTTTCGGAAACCTTACCCTTAACGATGCCCTGCGCAAAGCTGCTGTAAATACTGAGGGTTAAAAGCAAAACTAATGCTCTAAAGGAAATTTTCATTAAATTTTTGGATGAATTAGTTAATTTGGATGAATTATGTTTTATTGAGTTAACTATTAGTGGTAATATAACAGGATATATTACAAAATTAGTCATTAATAAGATGATTTTAAGGCATAAATGGTTGCATTAATTGTGTTGTTTTATTGCGTTTTTGAAGTCTTTTGATCCCCACATTCTCACAATGAAAACAATATTTTTTTTTTGAGGGTATCGCTGACTTTTTTTGCGATTACAGCCTGTTTTCCCAATTGAATCTCTCTCATTATGAATATTTTCATGTTGAGAAACCGTTGCTGCGTGAGAATCATAATGAGAATGGGATTGATATTTCATTGCTTTAACATTCTCATGATGATTCTCAAGATGAATAATTCAAGCGAGGAAATGTATATGAAATATTCATAATGAGAAAACGCGTCCGCGGAAATAATTCTGTGCAAATTGTTATTAGCGGCAATTGAAATACAATTATTTCGGAAATCTTGAAGAATGTTCTGTAAAAATAGATATTTCATGTTAAAAGGGACTATTTTGTCATATGCAGTATGCATATAAATGTAATATAATATATGTCAATTGAAAACGCAAGGGGAATTTTCCGTTTCCGCAAAGTCTCCCGCGTTTTGAGGACTCTGCGGGTGAATATTGGCTAAAAGTAATGAGCCCCGTAGGGGCGAAATGTTTGTAGAAATGGCAAAGAAAAAAAAGAGCTCCGTAGGAGCGATATGTTAACTGTTTTGTCGTTTTAGTTCTGAAACCACCCCAAATCCGGCTGTGCCGGATTTTTCCCCTCCTTAAGAAAGTCGCAGACCTGGCTTTGACACGGGAGGGGAGCTAATCTAATGATATTTCCTTCCTTAAACATCCAACGTTTCCGCAAAGTCTCTCGCTTTTTGAGGACTATGCGGGTGAATCATTTAATGCGATAGGATATAATTAGCGTTAGTGCGCTAACACTGCACACAAAGTGGTGTCGGGAGTTTCCTCCCGACACGGGGCAATTAACAAATGCAATTGTTCGAAAATTCAAATAGGCAGACCACGATATTTATTTTAAGAACATCATCTTTTTTGTTTCTATTATGCTTCCGGTTTCCAGTACATAAAAATAAATGCCGCTAGCGTATGGCTCGGCATTCCACCTGTATTCGAATTCGCCGGGTGAGAGGTTTTGATCTATCAGCGTTTCTAATTTCTTTCCCAATAAGTTATAAACAACTAAAGAGACCCTTCCATAATCTTTAATCATAAAACGAATATTCGTAACCGGATTGAACGGGTTAGGGTAATTCTGTTCTAATTTTACCTTAGTTGGTATATTTGTAGTAATAGTGTTAATGCCTACCGGTTGAGAATACTTGATAGCTAAAAGATCAAGGACATTCGGTCCAGGTGCTGCAGCTTCACCTCCTACATACACATTAAACTGGTTATCAACTTTTATTTTAATTCCTCTGTCACCACCGTTTCCTGTTGTATTCCATCTGGTAACCCATTGCTGGTTTCCGTCTAGCGTATATTTTAATGTTGCAACATCGAAGTCAAAGCTATTTGTAGAACTCTCACCCGTAATGTATACATTCAATTGATTATCAAGAGTTACATCAAAGGCTTTATCAGAATAATTGCCTGGCCCGTTATAAGTTCTTATCCACAATGTATCACCAATGCTATTGTAATTTATAGTAACATAATCTCGTTCGGTTGCTGTTTTCGTAGTAAGCCCGGTTACAAAAATATTGTTACCGGATGTATCACAAGTCAAAGCATTTCCTTGGTCAAAAGTATTTGCTTCTCCATTATAAAATCTTGCCCATTGCAATATCCCACCTGAGTTAAGTTTTACAGTTATTATATCACGTCCGTTAATTTCTGTATAACCCGTTGCATAACTATTCCCCACATTATCTAATGCAAATCCATTCATCCAGTCAGCAACATTAGCTGGATTACCATAAGTAGTTGCCCATAATAAAGTGCCGGTTTGCGTATATTTTCTAACTAAAAAATCTGCTGAAAATGGAATTGATAATATATGTTTAGTTGAACCTATATACACATTATTAAACTTATCAAGTTTAATAAAACCACTAAGAGTTAAATAAGTAGATTCGAAATATTGGTTTCTCCACAATAAACTACCGGTCGAATCATATTTAAAAATTACAGAAGTATCTCCGCTTCTGCCTGTTACATATACAAAATTACTTTGACTTACCGCTATGTTTGTAAATTCATCATCTAAATTAGTTATAAGTTTTCTTGTCCATAAAGTATCTCCAAAACTACTATATTTTATCAGTATTCCGTCATAAGGTCCAAAATTAAAACCCGAATATCCGGCTACATAGCAGTTACCGTTTGAGTCAACAGCCATACCTCTGACAATGTCAGATGCATTCCCAACCCCGTCATAAGAAACACCCCATTGCTGAACACCTAAAGAATTATACTTAATTGTAACGATATTGTTATTTTGAGATTGTGTCAAATTCCAACCGGTTTGATATACATTCCCATTATTATCCAAAACCATATCAATAAAATGATCCGCCATGTTATCCGGTGAATTGTAGATTCTTACCCACTCCTCAGTTGGCTGCTGGGCTGTTGCAATTTGCAGTGCGCAATTAACAATGAACAATAACAGAATTATTTTTCTTTTGATTTGTTTCATTTTAATTCTTTAAATTTTAATCTTAATCACCAACGCAAAGGTGGTTATGGTCAGTCGTAAAACTATATTTTTCACAGAATCATAAGCAAATAAGAAAAATATCGCAAATATTTCAAGGGTAATTTTCAGGCGGATTGATCCGTTTCCGCAGAGTCTCTCGCTTTTTGAAGCATGAATCCTAAAGTTTTTATTGCGCCACTGTCAGAGCCAGTTCTGCGACTTGCAGGGCTTATTGATGTTGTTGGTCCATTTCGATGGGCTTTGCCCATCGCTGAGGTATTTTCGCCCTTTCAGGGCTATGATATTTACAATTACCCCTACTTCGAACACAACGGAGTTGTGTTCTCTTCTCCCACATGCCGGTGGCAGTCCTTCGGCCTTACAGAGGGAGATTACCAATCCGTTTCCGCAGAATCTCACGCTTTTTGAGGACTCTGCGGTAGAACGCTATCATACTGTAATTCGCCCGTAGTGTTATTATGAGTAAACCTGAAGAAATAACATATCGCTCCTATGGAGCTCGACAATAAGGGTTATTTCAATCTACAAACATTCCGCTCCTAACGGAGCTCAACAAAAGGGGTTAAACTAAACTATATTCCTAAGCGCGATTTTTAAGGAGTACGGGAGTCATTTGTCACGGTGAACAGATGCCACAAATACATTGATAGTACATAAAACAAACCTGCCGGGTCTTAGAGACCTGGCAGGTTTAATTTGAGTGTACTGCAAAAAATTTGAGTTATGTTATATCAGCTGCTCTAGCTGGGCTTCGGTTTCGACCAGTACTTCCCTGGCTTTAGAGCCGTCGAAGGGTCCGACAACATTGGCATTTTCAAGCTCATCAACTATGCGCGCAGCGCGGGCGTAGCCGATCTTTAATTTACGCTGAAGCAAAGATACTGAGCCCTGCTGGTAACGCACAATAATCCTTGCCGCTTCTTCAAACAGGTCATCTCTATCGTAACTTTCGTCATACGCTTTCTTTTTCTTCTGGTTCACAGAAGGAAGCTCATAGTTCCGTGTAAATCCTTTTTGTTTGCCAATATACTCGGCGACCCTTTCAACTTCTTCACCTGATATATACGGACTCTGTATCCTGATAGGCTTACCAACGCCGGGAGGAGTATAGAGCATATCACCCTTGCCAAGCAGTGTTTCCGCGCCGTTCATATCAAGTATCGTGCGGGAGTCCACCTTGGAATTCACAAGGTACGCTATCCTTGCCGGGAAGTTGGCTTTTATAACGCCGGTTATAACATCAACCGAGGGTCTTTGTGTAGCGAGAATTAAATGTATACCAACTGCGCGGGCAAGCTGTGCAAGCCTTGCGATAGGCTCTTCAACTTCGCGCGCGGCTGTTATCATTAAGTCAGCAAGCTCATCAATGATAACTATAATATATGGCATCTTGCCGTGTTTTATGTTTTCATCATCTTTCAGCCTGCCCTCTTTAAACTTTTTGTTGTAGTCGGCAATATTACGGACAGTCGCGTTAGCAAGCCTCTCGTAACGTTTTTCCATTTCTATTTCAAGCCCCTTGAGCGCCATCACTGCATTCTGCGGTATTGTGATAATTTTTTCCGCGTAATCTTTTGATATGGCAAGATAATGGTTCTTAAGCTGGTCGTACAAGTTCAGCTCGATCTTTTTTGGATCGATAAGTATAAATTTAAGATCAGTTGGGTGCAGTTTATACAGCAGGCTTGTTACAATTACGTTTATACCAACACTCTTACCTGAGCCTGTTGAACCCGCAACAAGCAAATGCGGCATTTTAGCCAGGTCATCAACAAACACATCCCCTGAAATAGTTTTGCCAAGCGCTATCGGCAGCGCGTGGGTTGATTCCGCAAACTTCTTTGAGCCAACTACGCTTCTTATCTTAACCGTTACGGGATTATGGTTCGGAATTTCAACTCCAACTGTACCTTTGCCGGGTATTGGTATTATCATCCTGATACCCTTTGCTTTCATGGCAAGCGCGATATCATCCTGCAGGCTTTCAATTCTGCTAAGCTTAACATCTTCCGCGGGTACAAGCTCGTATAATGTAACCACGGGACCCGGTGTTGCGATAACTTTTTCAATCTTAACGCCAAAGTTAAGCAGCTTTGCTTGCAGCAACCTGCCGTTTTCCTTAAGCTCTTCATCACTTATTACATCAAGCTCTTCTTTTAAGGGTTCATCAAGCAGATCAAGCGGCGGAAGTTTGTAATCCTCAAGCAATTCCACTGGGAAAACCGTTTCCTCAGCGGGTTCATCAGGGATTACATCACCAATTTGCGGTCTTTTGTTTGATACTTTAACAGGCGGGATAACTTCGCCTGCATCAACAGCAGAAACAATTTTTTCAACTTCAAGCGGCAGGTCACCAGCGGGCAGAACCTCTTTAACAGGAGGCTTTACTTTCGGCTTCACGTCAACCATCATTTCATTATCAACCGGGCGGTTTATCTTGGTATCTTTTATAACGGGTTCATCATCTACTATTTCATCATCTTTAATGAACTTTTTGGATTTGACTATTTTTTCGCGCTCACCGCGGATCAAGTCACGTTTGGATTCACGTAGTTTTTCTTCTTCGCGTTTTTCCTTCATCTCTTCCATTGAAGAGCGGAATTTCTCGCGGAAGGACTCGATCAGCATTTTAAGCCGGGCAAATGATTTCGCTATATCGCGGTCAACAAGCAGGAAGCCGAATACTGCCACCAGCCCGAAAAGGAGTATATAGCTGCCAAGTGAACCAAGCATAAGGTAGAAAATAGATGAGAAATATTCACCGCTTGTGCCAACAAGCGTGTATGGGATCTTATCAACACCAAGTGTTGTTCTGAACATCCCGAAAAGCGCTGAGGAAAATATCATAAGGAAGAGCATGTAAACCGATAGCTGCATCAAAGAAAGCAAACTGCGTTTGCGCATCATTTGTAAACCGAAAATTATGAACAGCACGGGAATGATAAGCGAAAAATACCCGAATGCGCCCCGAACGAAAACTCCGGAAATGACAACACCTATTATACCCAGCCAGTTGGAAGTTGTGAAGTTCGAAGACTGGTTCTCCTTTTTGAAAAGTTCGGTGATGCTTAGTGATTCAAGGCGGGTTTCATCTGCGGCAGAATATGATACAATGCTGAGTACTATCAGTACACTGAATATAATAAGAAAGAAGCCGAGGATCTGCTTTTTGTTCGAGATAGGCAATCCCTCTTCAAATTTCCGGGAAGAGCCTGCAGAGCTGCCTCTGCTCTCTCTACGGGAGGGACTTTTTTTATCCTTAATCCTGCTGATAGTCTGTTAGCTGTTTAATTTATTTATAAATAAAAAATATTTTCTCAAAAAAAGAAAGATACGCCTCGAGTACAAAACCGGCGCCGGCAATTAACCGGCGCTTTTTTGAGATACTTTTTTCATCGTAAGTTTAGGGTCTGAAGCAAACGCTTCGATAGATTTTATAACACCATTCCTTAACACAGGAAGCATATTGTATTTATCAACTTCGCCGCAGGCAGCAAGGTCATCACTGAACCCAAGAGATACAAGGAACTGACCGTGCTCTGAATCATGCAGCATTTTGCTTATATCATTTTTATATGCTGAATACAGCTTTGAGGCTCCCCGCGAAGAATCGGTTAAGGTATACTTCCCCCTTCCGGCAAGTTTTTTAAGCCTGCTAACAAGCATACCTCCGCAAACGGTATCTTCGAGGGAGAAATCGCCGTTTGTGCCCGCGCATAGGATAATAAAATCCTCGTTAAGCTCAAGCAGGTAATTTGCAACGCGCTCCATATTCACAAAGCCAAGCACAACGCAGTTGTGCGCGAACTTGGATTTTATGAGTGAAGGCGTACCGTTTGTACTGTGGAACACAAGTATTTTTCCTTTTACGGTTTCTTCACTGTATTCCTTAATTGAGTTGCCAAGGTTGAAACCCTGTATAATTTTGGCGTTCTTTTCGCCGCATAAGAGGGCCTGGCCCTCGGAGTTCCTGCCGATCATTCCCGCTGAAGCGATACTATCGGTGGGAATAATTTCTTTCGCCCCGTTTGAAAGTCCCGTTATCATGGTTGTTGATGTTCTTAAAACATCTATCACCACAACATTTTTATCTTTTAAAACAAGCTCTGATTCAACATAATCATGCGCAAAATATAAGCTTATCTTAAGGGGTTTGTGATCCTCTGTTTTGTGACCCTCTGTTTTTTGATCTGATATTTCCATTAATTCTTAACTGCTTTTAACCTTTCGTTTTAGATCGTGCTCAAAAAAACATTGTTTATTCTTTACCAACAAACGGAATCTTTACAACTTCCGCATCAATAAGATCGTTTCTTACTTTAATTTTAATTTTTGTTCCGGGGGCAGAGTATTTAGTTTCAACATAACCAAGCCCGATATTTTTATTAAGGCAGGGAGAAATACTGCCGCTTGTTACGTGACCTATTTTACTGCCATCAGCGTGAATCTCATACCCGTGTCTTGCTGCAAGCCTGCCTTCTACTATGAAGCCTGCAAGTTTTCTTGCGGAGCCGTTTGCAAGCTCTGAATCAATTTTAGCTTTACCGTTGAACTCACCTTTTTTAGGTTTTGTGATCCAGCCAAGTCCTGCTTCGATTGTATTGGTTGTTTTATCAATATCATTCCCATATAAACAGTAGCCTGCTT
>JABFSP010000253.1 GCA_013140565.1 Ignavibacteria bacterium | reverse complement strand
TTTTAGTATTACTTCAGCACATACTTCAAGCGCTCTTAATGCGCCTGCAGTATCTGTGGTAAAATACGGATTACCTGTACCCGCACCGAATATCACTATCCTGCGTTTTTCAAAATGGCGCATTGCCCTTCTCCTGAGGAATGGTTCAGCAATTTTATTCATATCAATTGCAGAAAGCAGCCTTGTAGGCATACCTGCTTTTTCGAGTGAGTTCTGAAGTGCGAGTGAATTTATGATAGTTGCCAGCATTCCCATATAATCACCTGTCACGGCATCAATGCCCTGTTCCTGTGCATCAAGTCCGCGGTAAATATTACCGCCGCCTATTACTATGCCAACATCAACACCAAGCTCGTATACTTTCTTAATTTCAGCGGTAAGGTAGTTCAGAATGTTAACATCGATCCCTGTATGGGCATCTCCGCTGAGTGATTCACCGCTCAGCTTCAAAAGCACTCTTTTGTATTTAAGTTCTTTTTTTGCCAATTTATTGGGTATAAAAAAACAGGCTTAATATTATATTAAGCCTGTTAAAAAGTGGTTTAAGCTCCTATTGTTTCGCCAAGCTGGTAGCGAACCATTGCTTTTACTTTGTATTCGCTTCCTGATAAAGCTGAAACCTGTTTTATAACTTCATTCACGGTTTTGCCTGATTCTTTTACAAATTCCTGCTCAACAAGGCAGTTCTCTTCGTAGAATTTTTCAACCTTATTGGTAGCAATTCTATCAGCAATATTTTCAGGTTTGCCTTCGTTGATAGCCTGAACTTTGTAAATTTCTTTTTCTTTTTCAATCATTTCAGCGCTTACACCGCTTCTATCAATAGTAATAGGTTTCATTGCAACGATCTGCATTGCAATATCATTACCCAAAGTAACACCCTCATCGGTAACTTTACCGGTTATTTCTATCAGTGAAGCAACTTTATTGCCTAAATGATTGTAATCGCAGAAAAAACCATCTGCTGATGAAAAGAAAGCTGCGCGTTTGAACTCAACTTTTTCACCAACGCTGGCTGTAGTACCATCAATTACCTGCTGAATTGTGCCGCCGCCTGCAGTATTAGCGCTTAAAAGCGCGTTTACATCGCCTGATTTGGCAGCGAAAACCGCTTCAACGGCAGTTTTTGCAAGCTCGTTGAATTTATCGCTCTTGGCAACAAAATCAGTTTCGCAATTTACTTCAACTATAGCAGCTTCGTTTCTTGCTTCGTTAACTCTTGCGTAAATAAGTCCTTCTTTGGCTACCCTGTCACTTCTTTTCTGAGAAGTAGCAGCGCCTTTTTTCCTTAAGTATTCAATAGCTTTTTCAATATCACCATCAGATTCCATCAAAGCTTTTTTACAGTCAGCTATTCCTGCTCCTGTTTTTTCTCTTAACTTCTTAACTAAGTCTAAGGATATATCCACAATATGCTCCTTTAATTATTCTTCTCTTTAATTATTATTCTTTTCTTTAAATATTACCTGTTAACAGCATTATAAGTTTAAAACTTATCAAAGTACCTTAAACTTTAAGATACTCCGACTCCTTCGCTTTCATCAGCAGCGGTTATTTCTTTTTTGTTAGCCTGAGCTTCTTCATCACGCTGCATTCTCTTCGCGTCAATTGTCTGTTTGGTATCAATAATTGTATCAGCAATCGAGCTGGTTATAAGCTCTATTGATTTAACCGCATCATCATTTGCAGGTACCGGGTAATCGATAAGATCAGGGTCACAATTTGTATCAACAATAGCGTAAATAGGGATACCTAATTTTCTTGCTTCATCAACCGCGATATGCTCTTTTTTAACATCTATTAAGAATATTGCGCCGGGAAGTTTATTCATACCTACAATACCGCCCAGAACCTTTTCAAGCTTATCTTTCTCTCTTGAAAGCATCAGTCTTTCTTTTTTCTGGTAGTTATTAATAGTTCCGTCACCTTCCATCTTTACGATGTTATTAAATCTTTTTATGCTTTTACGTATGGTTACAAAATTGGTCAACATTCCACCAAGCCATCTTTCAGTCACATACGGCATTCCGCAGCGTGCTGCTTCCTGCTTTACAACTTCCTTAGCCTGTTTTTTGGTACCGACAAACATAATAGTTTTGCCTTCACCAATTATTTTGGATATGGAATTCTGAGCGTCATGAAGAAGCTCGTGTGTTTTTTTGAGGTCTATAATATGGATCCCATTGCGTTCCATAAAGATGTATCTCTTCATTTTGGGATTCCAGCGGCGGGTTAAATGCCCGAAATGGGCGCCTGAAAGTAACAGGTCTTCTATTGAAACATTTCTCATGATTTTCTCCTTTTGTTTTCTGTCCTTTTTTAGCCGGGACACTTCTGCTTCCTTCACTTCCTGCCTAAACATCCTTTGCTTTAAAGGACACAAGTCGGGCCGGATCCGGAAACATGTTTATTGGTTTATTATTAATAACCCGCAATGAATTCATACTGAATTAACTGCGGGAAAATTTCTATGCTGATAATATTAAATTCTTTAAAACGTAATGAATGAAGAGATCTATTAACGTTTTGAGAACTGGAAGCGTTTTCTTGCTTTTGGCTGTCCGGGTTTCTTTCTTTCAACCATACGTGAATCCCTGGTTAAAAGTCCGTCTTTTTTCAGTGCCGGTCTTACGCTTGCATCGTACTTTAAAATAGCACGAGCAACGCCCAACCTTATAGCGCCTATCTGGCCTGAAACTCCGCCGCCGTTTACATTAACTTTTACATCAAATCTTCCAACCAGATCAGCGGTATATAACGGTTCAAGAGCTTCCTTTAATAATGAATCTTTACCAAAGAAATCTTTCCCTGTTTTTGTGTTGATCTGAACATTCCCGGTGCCTTCTGTTAAGAATACACGGGCTGTGGAACATTTTCTTCTTCCTGTAGCTAAATGATATGTTACTGCCATTTATATTGTTTTATATATTTTTTACAATCGGGTTCTGTGCTGAATGCGGATGAGCATCACCTGCATACACTTTAAGCTTTGTAATAAGTTTGTTGCCCAGTTTAGTTTTAGGTAACATGCCTTTTACAGCTTTTGTGATAACTTTATCAGGATGGGAAGCGATAAGCTCTTTGAAAGTCTTTATCTTCTGTCCGCCCGGATACAAAGAATGATGTTTGTATTCTTTTAATGTTTCCCTTTTACCTGTTAAACGGACCTTTTCTGCATTGATAACAATTACAAAATCGCCGGTATCAACATTGGGGGTAAACCTGGGGTTATTTTTGCCCCAAATTATTTTTGCTACTTCTGAAGCAAACCTTCCGAGAGTTTTGCCATTGGCATCAACAACATACCATTTCTTGTTAACCTCGTCATTATGTGTGAAATGCGTGGCTTTTAATGATTTTTCTATCGCTTTTTTCATTGTATTTTCCTAAAAAGAATACAAAAATAGCACTTTTTTCAATTAATGTCAATGTAAGGAGTTATGTATAAGGAACAAATTGCCAAAATTTATATTGAATATATATCAATGAATATACCTAATTTTGTATAAAACAAATAAATAATTATGAAAACTACTATAATCCTGCTGTTTTTAGTCCAATTCTCGTTTTTTTCGCAAAATGATGAACAAGTCGTAGAAAAGTTGAATTCTTACGCAGACAGCGTTGAGAGTCTTATAAAAAATACAACGGGTGCGCCCGGTGAAGTTTACAGTATTTCCGTGAATACCATAAGGAATGTCAGGGCAATTGGCATTCAGCAGACAAAGTTCACATACTACTTCTTTCAGAAAGATGATTCAGTTTATGAAGATAGTGAGGGTACAGCGTATTTCATTCCGCGTTATAATCCCCCGCTAATGGTAATGGTTGAATATAATATAGCAAACAGCCAGACTGTTGTTGCCAGGTATTATATCAATGGCGAAAATAATCTGTACAATATTATTTCAACCGGTGGTTATGGAAATTCAAACCGTTCCTTTTGGTTTGGCAAAAACGACCTGAAGAGATTTGAAGAAAGAAGCGCGAGGGATGAAATGGGAGTCATGATCGAGACCGGAAAATTTTCAAAGGATATATATAATGAGAGCCTGAACATTCTGGATAATATCAATGATTACAAAAAACTGTATTACGATATCTTTAAAATAGAATACAAAGATAAATAAACATAAATTACTTCCAGTAATCTTTCATAAGCTCGCTTGCCCAACCGGGCTGTGTGACTTCCTCGCGCTGAAGGAATTCCTTTAGCACCGGTTTGATGTCAATTATCGGAGTATTATCAATTGCGTCCAGCACCTGAAC
>JABFSP010000013.1 GCA_013140565.1 Ignavibacteria bacterium | reverse complement strand
ATTTCGAGATTATTAATAACATACTGGGCAATTTCATCCAACCATTTCTTAACTTCCTTTTTATTTTTGCATACAATAAATTCCTTTGCATAATCACCACATAGATTAAACAAATCTGATACATCACTTTTTTCATCTTCAAATTCTATCCCAAAGTAATGATGGATATCCGAATAAAAGAACTCTTTGTATTCTTTTGGTTTTTTATCTAACAGCTCCTTAAGCCATTGCATTTGTTTTACCATACTCCAGATTAATTTTATACTATTTATAACTCAACAGATTATAGTCTACAAATAAGTTAATTAATTTTTATTATAGATGTTATATCAACAAATGCGTAAAATTTACTTCTTTTAACCGGCCTATGAAAATTGATGTATAAAAATTATCTGAAGCAGAAACAACAAAGGAAAATCTGTTTGAGTCACGCTGTAAGCGCGACGAGTTATTTTCCTGTAAAGCGAAGATAATTTTAGTCAATTTTCATCAGCCTTGATTTTTTTGGTACTTTTTGTATCAAGACAAAAAGTACATAAGCAACATATCACCCCTACGGGGCTCATATTTTAATGGATATCAAAAGCTACAAACATTCTGCTCCTACGGAGCAAAAAGCAATACTGGACCAGTAAAATAAAAAACCCGGAAAGCTTTCCAGCTAACCGGGTTATTAATAACCGCTTTATATAGTACTTATTTCCCTTTTTTAAACAAATCAGAAATATCAACCTTTAATGCTTCAGCAACTTTCTTCAGTTTCAATACTGTTGGATTTGTCTCACATCTCTCAATATTACCAATATAGGTTCTATCCATCTTACTCATATCTGCCAGATCTTCCTGGGATATATCCATTTCAAACCTGAAACGTTTAATATTATCACTTATCCTCTTTAATATTACTGTTTCAGCCGGTGTATATTTGTTTTTCTTCATATTCTTTCATAAAATTAACTTGTTGCCGTTTATAATACCACGGAGTATATTCCTACGGAACATATCCAAACGGAATATATACCATATTTTTGCATTGCATAAATTGTCAGCAAAAGTGATTATTGCACTGCACATACAGCTTTTACACTGTTTACCAATTATTATAAAAAGCGCATTGATTGAATGAACCCGGATTGATGGATGATAAAAACAGAATTGAAAAATAATTTTAAGGAATATCACTTCAAATATATATAATAAAACCAAATGCGGTATGCATTAATAAACACTATCATTCATAAACCATCGTTGCTATTTCCATAAACCTATAACCCAAAAACCATGAAACCTCACATTTCAATTTTTACCCGAAGCTTTCTGCTTGTTTTGTTCATCCTGCCGTACGTGTTTTTTTCTTCATGCGGTGATTCAGGCGCGCCTGTTGGCTTTGTGCAGCACAATGCCGTAACCGGTGATATCCCGATTGCCTCTCAGCAGGGATTATTGAGGCTCACTATTAACTACAAAAGCGGCAATGTAATTGATGAGTACTGCTGGCTGGTACAGGCCGGCTTAAGCGAGCTTGCACTGGTGCGCCGTATCGCTTCGCCGGAGCTTAAAGTAATTTCCATCCAGCAGGTAAGCTCACTTACACTAACCAAATGGACCCGTGAGACATTCTGGGGCAGGGTAATTACAGGCACGCATTTAACCGATTCAATGTGCTGCACTTCCGTGCGCTACGATGGCGAGAAATGGTACCTCGAAAGCCCCGGTGATACCATACAGGCAGTCATAAATCCCGGGCGCATTGTAAACTTCTTTGAAAAATGCCCTTACTAAAAAAAGTTAACACACCTGTAAAAATATCGGGTCCGGGTGCCGGGGGCGTGAATTTATTTAACATCAGCGCCATCATGCGTGAAGAACTGCATCGCCTCGCGGGTGAGCATAAGCAAGCGGTCAAAAAGGGTGGATCCGTAAAACTCACCTCGAGGCTTTTGCAGAAAATTGAGAGGGTAACGTATTGCCTTCAGGCAATGGGCTGGGATCTGGATGATTGAGGGGGGGTGAAGCAAAAGCAAACCCCCATCAGTAATTAATGCAGACTGATATTAAAGACTAATTTACAGTTAAAGAAAATTGAAGCTATAATTCCCCCCTTTAAAAACAAGGGGGGACTGATTGGAGTCAAAAAAGTTTTGAAAGCCTTTAGTCCCCCCTTTGCTTCCTGCGTTTTTTCAGTCCCGCGTTTCTGCTTAGCGGGATGAAAAGGGGGGATGATAGTTTGAGGAATCTTTAAAATGAAGATTAATAAACTAACATCAGGATTATGATTATCTTCGATGGGGGTTCCGATTATAAAATCAAAAGCACTTTACCACCCCGAGTTCGGCTTTCGCCGACCTCTTCCCCTCCTTAGGAAAGGAGGGGAGCTATAAAATTCTTTCTTTGTGTTCCTTTGAGACTTAGAGACTTGGTGGCTGGCTTTTTGCTTGCCTTAATTTGCTGGAAGCAAAGGAAGGTTTTGATTATGTTCAAAAGCAACATGTCACCCCTACGGGGCTAACATTTTAATGGATACCAAAAGCTACAAACATTATGCTCCTACGGAGCAAAAAGCCGTGTAAGGTCGGCGGGGAGCTAAATACCCCTCCAACTCCCCCTTTCAGGGGGAGAGTATTTTATACGGCTTTTTTAAATTTATCATAAGGTGTAAATTAAATGTAATTAAAATTAAATTACAGTATATGCACCAACTACAATCCGCGGAGCTTGCCGAGCTTAAAAGAGCGAAGAGGCTGCTAGAGAATCCGAACCTTGCAATAAAAATCACAAATTACATTGGCGTGCCAATAGAAAAAGCAATGAAGCTATTGCCCGCAAAAGCGCATACAATGATCTCCAAGGCTGCCCGCGAGGCACTGCTTAAGGCGCTGGAGTACAGTATGAAGACAATTATTGATAAACAGAAAATACGGACGAGCAAAAGAATTAATACGCTGCTCACCACCATCACGGGCGGGATAGGTGGGGCGTTTGGCCTGGCGGCCATACCAATTGAGCTGCCGGTCTCGACAATGCTCATCCTGAAATCAATTGCAGAGATCGCCAAAAGTGAGGGGCATGATATCAATACAATTGAAACCAAGCTTAACTGCCTCGAGGTATTCGCGCTGGGGGGTAACTCAAAGAAGGATGATTCAAGCGATAACTCGTATTGGGTAATGCGCGCCGTGCTTGCCAAGGAAATATCAAACGCCGCGAAATACATTTCGCAAAAAGGGCTTGCCAAAGAAACCGCGCCCGCAATAATAAAGCTTGTGAATAAGCTTGTTGCAAGGTACTCTGTAATTATCACCGAAGAGGTTGCGGCTAAGGCTGTGCCAATTGTCGGCGCCGTAAGCGGCGCGGGGATAAATATAATTTTCATGGATCACTTCCAGAAAATGGCGGAGGGTCATTTCATCATCAAGCGCCTTGAAAAAAAATATAGCGAAGCAGAAGTAAAAGAGGCGTATGGGGAAGTGTAGGGGGTAAAATCAAAGTCAAAAGCCGGAACCCCCATCTGAGCTTCACGAAGAATGAGCAAGAACGATTAATTTAAGATCAGTGTGTAGGTGAGTTCTTTCTCCCCCCTTTTCAGAAGCAAAGGGGGGACTGAGTGAGGGAGATTTAGCGGGCGTCTTTGCGAGGGTATGACATTATTGTTAAACTACACCAACCTCCAATTTTGTCACCCTGAACTTGTTTCAGGGTCTGCTGCCATACCCGAAAATTATGGAGTAGGAGAGAAGATGCTGAAACAAGTTCAGCATGACAATAAGAAGCAGAACCCCCTCTTAGTCTCCCACGTGCAGGGGCAGTCCTTCGGCCTTTCAGGGGAAGATGTAATGAGAATCTGTGCAAAACTTTTTGCTTCTAAACCGGCCTATGAAAATTACCGCCCGGGAATTATCTGAGCAGGTACCACACGGGAAAAGCTGTTTGAGTCACGCTGAAAGCGTGACGAGTTCTTTTCCCGCACAAGCGAAGATAATTTCAGGTAATTTTCATCAGCCTTGATTTTTTTGGTACTTTTTGTATCAAGACAAAAAGTACATTAGCTTTTTGGATATACTTTTATCATACATAAGGCTCTTACAGAGTTTAATGTCTGGATACCTGCTTTCCTGCGTGAACTGCCGTTACGGCAGGCATGGCGCAGGTATGACAATATGGTTGTTTACGAAAATGTTCTATTAGGAATTAAGCATCTTCAAGGGCTCTTTCAGCTTTATAAATATCACATGCTACCTGCAGGTTCATCCAGAATTCAACACTTGTATTAAGCGCACGGGATAGCAGTACCGCTGTTTCTGCGGTCATGTTTCGCTTACCATTAATAATTGTGTTAATTCTCTGTATCGGAATATTCATTTTATGAGCAAGCTCAACCTGGGTAATCCCGAGCGGTTCTAAAAATTCCTTTAAGAGTATTTCTCCTGGTAAAACCGGGTTTCTGTATTTGGGTATCATAATATTATATTACTTTCTTACGTTATATTTCTTCAGTGATAATCTGTTATTAAAACATCTTCTGCATTATGATTGTTCCATCTGAATATTATTCTGTATTGATCATTTATTCTTATCGAATAAAAATCAGAAAGGTTACCTTTAAGTTTTTCCAACCTGTTAGCAGGCGGAACCCGCAGATCTCTGATTTCAGCTGCGGCATTTATCATATCAAGTTTTCTAACGGCAGTTCTCCATATTGTCTGCGGAACAGAACGAGCTGCTTTAGAATCAAGTCCGTTAAAGATATCTTCAGTTACTTTATCAGCGAAATTAATTATCACCTGCAAATTTAACGCTTTAACGTAATATATGCAATTTCAAAAACAGTATTTCAAGCCAATCATCCGCCAGCTTCTAATGAAAGCCGGGAATGCCCTCCTCCCACTTCCTTCCTTCGCTGCCGCGAATTAAGGCGAGGCGTGGTTTTAAGGCGTAGCCCCTCAATCCGGCAGTTGCCGGATTTCTTCCCCTCCTTAAGTGGAGCCTATGGATTATAAATCATTATTTATTTCGCATTTAGGCTTTGGAATTTGGCATTGCGCTATACTAAACCTTTTCATTTCAATCTGCATCATATTATTGTAATTTAGGAGAAAATATGCGGTCTAATTTAGCCGAGGCAGGCATGACTGCCGAGGGGGGAGCACTGGAGCTGGTATCGACAAGTCCGGATAGAGAGTTTGAACTGATTCGCCAGGCGGCGGCAGGGAACTCTCACGCATTCAGGGAGCTGTATAACAACAACGTAAAACGTGTTTATGCAGTGTGTCTGCGCGCATGTCAGGATAGAGATACAGCCGATGAGCTTACCCAGGAAGTATTCGTAAAGGCGTGGGAAAAACTTTCATCGTTCCACTTTGAAAGCAAGTTCTCCTCATGGCTTCACTCAATTGCGGTGAACCAGTTCCTGATGATGAAGCGCTCAGAGAAAAGATTCACCGAGCGCGTTGGAGAGCTTACCGAAATTTTAACGCGCGAAAATCCGCAGGCTAAAGTTAAACAGGGGTATGATTCCCGGATAGATATTGAAGGAGCCCTCGAAAAATTACCGCAGCAGGCAAGAATGGCTTTTGTACTTCACGATATAGAAGGATACAAGCATCACGAAATATCAAAATTGATGAATATAGAAGTTGGAACTTCCAAAGCCCATTTACACAGGGCAAGAAGAATGCTGAGGGAGGAGTTAACCAAATGAAAAATGAAACAACTATGAAATATATTACCTGTGAAGAGAACGAACTCCTGGTAGATGATTACCTTGAGGGAATGATCTCGAACGAAAACAGGCAGCTTATGGAAGCGCATCTTAAAGGATGCAAAAGCTGCAAAAAATACCTGGAAGAAACAGTAATCCTTATAGAAAAGACAAGCCTCATTGCTGCCGAAGATGAAAAAGGCGAAAAGCTTCTTGCCAAAGATAAACAGCAGGCAATGTGGAATTCAATTGAAGCAAAGATAAACGCGAAATTACCCGAGCATGATGATACACACATCTACAACATGAACGGGTTTGAGGATGAATATATTCCGGTAACAAACAGCGGCGGCAGTAAAGAAATTAAAACAGGCAGCGATGCTGCAATGCGCCGCTCAGCGTGGGGCAGTATGCGCTATTACTTCAGCGGCATAGCCGCGGTGCTGATCCTGGCATTTGTTATCTACGGCGTTAACCGCTACATGAAATCACGCGATAACGGAATTGAGCTTAACACCAATATAGTTGAAGTATCAGGCGGTCCCAAATGGATGGTAACATCACTTAAGGGCAGCCCGATGATAAACAACCTTGTGATGAAAGCAATTGATTCACTAAGCGTTGGCGGATTTATCACCACCGATGATTCATCAAAAGCTGAGCTTTACGTAGCAGGTTTGGGCAGCGTTATAATTGAGCCCAACAGCAGGGTTAAACTTACAAAAAGCAGCACTGATGAACACCGCATACAGCTTGATTACGGCGCAATTGACGCAAACATAAACGCGAAGCCGCGTACATTTTTTGTAGATGCAGCTACGGTTACAGCGGTTGATATGGGATGTTCGTATAAATTTTCCGTCGATAAAGCAGGCGATGGCCTGCTGTATGTAAGGCAGGGCAAGGTTTCGCTGGAATCCGCCGGCAGGGAATCACTCGTCCCCGAAGGAAAGTTCTGCGTAACCAAGCAGAATATTGGTCCGGGCACACCGTTCAGGGAAGACTCCTCGCCTCAGCTTAAAAAAGCGCTGATGGAATTTGATTTCGGTAACTGCGGCGGGCAGTGTATAAAAACCATTCTGAATAATTCCAAAAAAACCGATGCTGTGACGCTGGTTACCATGATGCCAAGAGTTGAAGAGCAGTATAGGTTTGAAGTTTATAACAAGGTTGCAAATTACGTAGCTCCGCCAAGGGTTATCCCAAGAGACAGCATCGCAAAGTTCAGCCGCGTTGAAGATATTGATGAGTGGGTAGATAAAATTATGGAAGAAGTGAATATACAGATCCAGGAAAATATGGCGAAAGTTGAAGAACACATGAAACAGTTTGATAACGCAAAATGGCAGAAGGACTGGGAAAAGAACTGGAAGGATCACTCAAAGAAGAACTGGGATTTCGATTATGTAATTCCCCCTGGCAACGATTCAATGAAGTTCCTGTTCAAAACAGGCGTTAACGCATGGACTGAAGAAGACCAGAAAGAACTTGATGAAGACATGAAGCAAATGCAGGAAGAACTGAAAATTGATAACGAAGAGTTCAAGAAAGAAATGGAACAGGTTAAAGAAGAACTGAAGCGCGTTAATGAAAAGATAAAGATGGATATGGAAGAAGTGAAGAAGGAAGTTGAAAAGGAAAAACAGCAGTACCGCCAGGAAATGGAAAAAGAACGCAAGGAATCTGAGAAGAACAGGAAACCCGAAGATACGGGCGATGATGATGATAATTAAGATGTGAGATGTGAAACGTCAAACGTGAAACGAATTGATTAAATTATAAAATTGAAAAATATAACCCGCCTGCAAACGGCGGGTTTTTTATAACTGGTAACATATTATACATGAAAATAATAATCTCACTTACAGCCTTCTTAATTTTCACAAATTTTGTTTGCGGGCAGAATGATAATAAGCCCGGGAATGATAATAAACCCGGCAAAGAATCTACCATAACCGTGGGTGATGGATGCGAAGGCTGTGAAGCTATTTATGAATCACCCGTACCGTTTGAAGAGCTATCGCATATTGATACACTGCCTGATTTTGATGCAGCGGCTACAAAGCTTGAAATAAGCGGGGTGATATACGGGCCGGATGGCACAACTCCCGCAGCGGGGATTGTAATGTACATGTATCATACTGATCAAAACGGTTACTATACTAAAAAAGGGAACGATAACGGAAGGCACAGATATCTGCGCGGCTGGCTTAAAACAAATGATAAGGGTGAATATAAATTTTACACATTAAGACCGGCTCCCTATCCGAACTCAACAATCGCGGCTCACATTCACCCCACTATTAAAGAGCCCGGTAAAACGGAATACCGGATAGATGATTTTGTCTTTGATGATGATAAGTATGTAAATGAATCATACAGGAAAAATGCCGGGAACAGGGGCGGTAACGGGATAATCACTTTGACGAAAAACGAGAATGGCGTTTACACTGCGAAGCGTGATATAATCCTTGGAAAAAATATCCCGAACTATAAATAACTGGATAAAGTTCTCTTACGGAGTTGAATTCATAGCAGTTATTATGCGGGAGCGGAAATTATTTTCACTCCACAGCTTCAGTTTATCGCATAGCTCGCCATACAGCTCGCGCCTTTGTTTGCGCAGGTACAGCACGCTGCTTCGCAGCTGCCTTGTGGATATACGCTGATCGCTATCCTTTATGGTTTGATTAAACAGCCGCACTTCCTTCATGTGCAGTGATATATCGGGAATCATTACATCGGCGTCGTGGACTTCGCCCATGAGATCAAGAGAGAGTTTTACTTCATCGAGGCATAATTTAAAATCGGGGGTGAAGCAGTATTCACCAAGCTCCATAGCGTAGCGCAGCGGCTTGCCCGCTTTGCGCATTTCGTGCAATTGGTTTTTCCGCAAAGGGAAATTTATCACCACCGGTGCGAATGAATAAAAATCATCGAACATCTCAGGTATTACCCGTGTGAGGTTTTCTTTGAGTGACGATTTTTTCTTAATGGAGTATGTTTTTTTCAAATGATAATTTTATCTCTTGTGCAAAAAAGATCTATTACGCCCTTTCAGGGCTTTAATCTATTTCTCGTACTCTTTACCGATGGGCTTTGCCCATCGCTGGACTATTTCGCCCCTTCGGGGCTTCTACTGCATAACAACTGCATTTAATATTTACGATAGATTCTCGGTGATGAAATTACTAAAATGCTCTTTGTACTCCGCTTTGTTAAGTGTATTAATGTGCTGAATCAATAATTTTCGCTTCTGCTCGCGCTCAGCTTTTTTGCGGATAATGAGCAGATCAATTGCGCGCGTATCTTTATCGCTCAATTCATTTTTCAGCTTTTCAGTTTTATCAATGAATACATCATAATCCCTTACCTCGCCAAGTGAGCGGATAAGCAGACGCAGCTCGTTGTATTCGGTCTTGAATTTTTTCTTCGGGAAGATGCCGCGGAACATTTTAAATACAGCCTGCACACGCCGCGAAGCGACGCGCATATCATGCAATGCCTCGATATCGCTGCCATCGATTGTTCCCTGCTCATGCGCCGTCATCTCATCAAACCGTGTGCGCAGAATTTTGAGCAGGCTCACATCTAATGGGTGATTGGGATCAAGCCCCGGTATTTTTTTAGCCTTAGCCATTATATTTTCTTCAATGCAATCTTGGCAAGGGGAGTAAGCTTTAATTTTTTCAATTCTTTTTCGGTGAATATTTCGGCGCCAAATGAATCATTGCCGTCAGGCTCGCGTTTTAATTTATCGATATCTTTTGCCTCAGCTTTAAATATTACGCCCGTATGATGGAACTCCTCTTTTTTTGATTCATGCGTATATGCCTCAACTGTTATGAGCTTGTATGATTTAAGCTTAAGCCCGGTTTCTTCGGTAATCTCGCGCTTCAGGGTTTGCTCGGGTGTCTCGCCAAAATCGGTTTTCCCGCCTGGCAGGTCCCACCTGCCCTTAAACGGACCTTTGCCTTTTTGAATAAGTATATACTTACCCTTAAATGTTAATACAGCGTATACTCCGAACCTTGTAGATTGAATTTGCTTTTTCTTTGTCAATTTTTTAAACCGCCAAGAGCGCAAAGGCTCAATTATTTTGTTAAATTAAAGCTTTTTCTTAATAACACTTTGTCGCCTTGCTCAAGCGTAAACTCCCACTTTCCCTGCAACATTTCCCAATCATTTTCAAAAACAAAAAAATCAAAACCCGTTGAATTAATATCTAAATTGTTGTGTTCAATTATTTCAAGTGCTACTATTTTTGTATTTGGATTTTTCATTTCAGGATGCCGGATTCTGCTGATGAAAGATTCAATCAAATCTGAATTATCACATTTTATAAAATACTTGATCCCAAAAGATAATTTCTTTTTGATTTTGATTTCATCTGTTTGTTTCAATAACTTAATATCAGGCGGATGTATGAAGTATCCCGTTAAGCTATTATTGCTTTCATCATAATCAGCTTCATCTTCGACAAATGAAAAAACCCCATACTCCAATAAATCCACACTCAATATCATTTCTTAAAACGAAAGTATTTTAATAATATTCTTTTACAACCCTATACGTCTCCACATATGCATCGACTGTATGTGAGATGGGTTTTGAGTACCCGCCGCCGAGCCCGAGTGAAACCGGTACACCGCGCTTTTTGCATTCTTCAAGGACCATCCTGTCCCGCTCCATGAGTCCGCCCGCCGTAAGCGAGAGCCTGCCGAGCGAATCATGCTCAAGCGGATCAACCCCCGCCTGGTACAATATTATATCAGGCTCCCGTTCAAAAATAGCAGGTAAATTCTTCTTAAGTAAGGATAAATATTCTTCATCACCCGTGCCGTCAGCAAGCTCAACATCTATAGTAGAAGCAACCTTGATGAAAGGGTAATTTTTAGCGCCGTGCATACTGAAAATAAAAACATCGGGGTTACTGCCAAGGATCCCTGAATTACCATTACCCTGATGCACATCCAGATCAACAATCGCGGCGCGGTGTATCATTCCGCATTTTATGAGATACAGTATTACAACGGCAAAATCATTGAATACGCAGAACCCTTCGCCGTAGTCACGGAAGGCGTGATGAGTGCCGCCGGCAAGGTTACCGCCTATGCCGCACTCAATGGCGCTTCGCGCTGAGCCGATGGCTCCCCCAACAGAAGCAAGTGAGCGGTAAAACAATTCTTTGCTCCACGGCAGACCGATGCGCCGGATTATTTTAGGGTCTATGGTACCATTTGAAAATGAATCGTAATACTCCACTGAGTGAGCAAGGGTTATTACTTCACGCGCGGGAAGCTCGGGTTCATAAAGCTCACCCGGCTCTAGGATACCTTCAGCCAGCAATTTTTCCCGAAGCAGCCGGTATTTCTCCATTGGGAAGCGGTGCCCTTCGGGCAGCGGAACAGTGTAATGATCTGAGTAGAAAATTTTCATTTGCGCAACAAAGATATTTGAATATGAATTTAAGTTAAAGGGGGAAGGGGAAGACAAGAAGCTTTTACCGCAGAGACGCAGAGGCGCAAAGATAAAATCGTGATATCAGGTTGAAAAAAGATCACCGCACATTGCTCCCCTTTGCCCACATGAACCCCCATCGACAATCACAGAATATTGCCGCTTCACGATTAATTTTTGCTCATACGTTTACCACAATTTACTCCCCCCTTTATAAAATGGGGGACGAAATCTCAGATTAGATTCATTTTCGTTAATTAATGTATTTGTTTGGGCTCAGGATTATTTTCGATGGGGGTTCCGCTTTTTTGAAATCAGGCATGGCACTCTGTTTAGAAAAGCAAGGAACCACCCCGACCCGCTTTCAGCGGGACTTCGATAACACTTCGTGTTATCTTGAAAGGAGGGGAGCTATAATAAATAAAACAATTCCCCGAATTTTTCCCTGAATGAGAAGGTTTTTTACTTTGAATAAGAAATTGATTAAAAGTATTTTAGTGGATGTTAAGAATCAAAAACAAACCCCCATCTATATTTAACGATGGATAAGAATTAAGAAACAATCTTCATTTAATTAATATTAAAGATGATTCTCCCCCCTTTAGAAACAAGGGGGACTAATTAAAAAGCAAATACTCCTCACTGTCGGAGCCAGTCCAATGGCTTTTCAAGGGGGACTAAAAAATAAATGATAACATTCGGAAGATTTTCGGACAGCTTTAAACCAAAAGCTAAAATAGATGACTGGAACACCTCGGAGAGGCTTTTCCTCGAAAAGAATTACATGGCAAGCTATGAGGCGTTTTTTAAATATCTAAGTGATGATGAAGTTAAAAACGTTACCTGGAAGCGCGAGGGCGATAGAATTGATTTCCAGCTGCTGCAGGGCTCAAAGATCGTTCACGGCTCTATTGCGAACGGCGAGGTGATCTGCGAAGCGGATGTTGCGGTGTACGATAAACTTTCCGTGGCATTCATGCGCCGGCTTATGGAAATGAATTACTCTATGTACTACAGCCGTTACGCCATGAAAGATAACAGGATATGCATAAAGTTCGATAGCAAAATCGCCGCGGCTCCGCCGCGCAAGCTGTATTACGGCTGGAAAGAGCTTGCAACCCGCGCCGATAAACAGGATGACCTGCTGGTAGATGATTTCGTTATGCTGAAATCAACAGGTAACGGGGGCGCTGAGCAATTACCCGATACTGAAAAAGAAATAAAATACAATTTTTATAAAAGCTGGCTCGATAAAACCATATCGCGCATTAATGAGCTGAATGAAGACGCGTTTTCAGGGGGAATATCTTACCTGCTGTTAAACACAGCTTACAAGCTTGACTACCTTATAGCCCCTGAGGGCACGCTGATGAACGAGCTTGAAAAAATGAGCTGGGAATACTTCGCGAAGGATAACAAACCCTACGTTGAAAAGAACCGCAAGATGAAAGAAGCCCTTCAGAAGCTGGCTGATAAGCCGAAGGAAGCAGTGCTCGAAGATCTTTACAGGGTGAAATCAACCTTCGGGATAGCGAATCCCGCGCCGCACCAGGCGGTCATTGATCTGTTTGCCAATAACCTGCAGAATGTTAAATGGTATATTGATAATAATTATCCGGATATAGCAGTTGTGCTGTATGAGTACCTTGCTACGTACTGTCTCTTCAGTTACGGGCTGCCAAAACCTGATGCGAAACTTTTTCATTTGCTGCTTAATATCACAAACCAGGATTACTTCACCGCTCTTGGCGCGGGTGAGCAATTATATGATGCCGCAGGCGGGAAGTTCAGTGAGCAGGTTATTAAAAGTAAGATAGATGAAATTATTAAAGAGGGTAATGAGCTTTATCCTGAACTGAAATTCAATACGGCGAATCTGAAGTTTGATTCACTGATAAGTTTTTTAAGGACGTATGTTGCTGAAATTCAGCAGTTGAATTATAATCAGTAAGGCAAAAGTGAAAAGGCAAAAGGCAAAAAAGACCATAGTACTTCGAAGTATGGTTTCTTATGGGTGAGCGGGATTCAAAATTAAAAACGCATTGACGCAGTCAATGCACTCCAAAAAGTAAAATCCCCATCTCAAATTTACGATGGAAAATGATTCGGGAATAATTTTCACAAAATACAAATTTAAAATTATCTTCCCCCTTTTAAAGGGGGACTAAAAACACAATATGGATACACAGCATATAATAGACCGCTTTCAGCATGTAATTATTCAGATAGCCACACCGCAGGGAACAGGTACGGGGTTTTATGTTAAGAAGGAAAACCTGATAATCACCAATGACCATGTGGTAAAGGGTAATTCAGAAGCGGTGATAAGCGGAAGATCGGTACCGAAGCAAATGTCACCCGTATTTTTTAATGACGCGAAGTATGACCTCGCATTTATAAAGGTACCCGAAGGTGTTGAACTGCCTGATATAGATCTTGCCCCAGGGCTTGATGTGAAGGAAGGCGACCAGGTTATAGCAATAGGTCACCCCTACGGTTTAAACTACACCGCCACCGAAGGTATTGTATCAAAATCAAAACGGCTGCAGCGCGGAATAAATTATATACAGATAGATGCGGCAATAAACCCGGGCAACTCAGGCGGACCGCTTGTAAATTCGAACGGTGATGTTGTGGGAGTTAATACATTCATAATAGCAGGCGGCGATAATTTGGGCTTTGCGCTTCCGGTGGAGTATCTGCAGGAAGATCTTGCCGCATACAAAGAATATTTTGGCAGGTACACACAAAAATGCCCAAGCTGCGGATTTTACGTCACCGAAGAAAATCTTGATGGCGAGTACTGCCCCAATTGCGGCACAAAGCTGGAGTTCCCCGCGCTGAAAAAAGACGGCGAGTATAAACCAACGGGCGCAGCGGCTACAATTGAAACAATCTTAGAGCAGCTTGGTAAAGATGTCAAGCTTGCCAGGAAGGGTCCCTATAGCTGGGAAGTTGAAGAAGGCACAGCGAAAATTTTCATCAATTATAATCAGGATGGGTTTATTGTTTGCGACAGTTTACTTTGTATGCTTCCAAAAACAAACATTGGCGTGATGTATGAATTTTTATTGAGGGAAAATTACAATCTTGAAGGTATGATGTTCAGCGTTAATAACCAGGATGTGATACTTTCAACATTCATATTTGACCAGTACTTAACATATGAAACCGGACTTGAAACCATGAAAACGCTTTTTTCGAACGCTGATAGGTATGATACTCTGCTGCTTGAACAATACGGCGCGCAGCCAAGAGTAACAGATGAGTCGTAAAATAGCTTTTGCAGGCGTCATGGCTTAGTTTACTCCTTTGGAGCCTGACGCAAAAGAATTGTAACTTTAAAGAACCCGGCGGAAGATGCCGGGTTTTTCGTGTATTCAATTGATATCAAAAAAATACCTGTCAGACCATTATCGCTTCATCGTTTGTGATAAGTACTTCTTCATCTCCCGCTCCTGCGGTGAAGGTATCATATTTTTCAAGATACTTCAGGTCAAAGTTAATTAATCCTGCAAGTTTTTTTATGCTCAACTGGAATTTTTTGAATACAACATTCTTATCAATATCAATTGCTTCTTCTGCAATCCTCATACTTTCATCAAACTCAACATCGCCGACAAGCAGTTCCTGCGTAAGCTTAAATGCGGTAGCTTTTAGTTTTTTATTATCATCAAGCCAAAGTACTATTTTAAAGAACTGCATTGGGATAGTTACCCCTTTGAATACCCTGTCGATCTCATCATCAAATATAGGACCGTTAAATACTGTAACCCTTGCCAGTTTGCCTTCTTCCTTCTTTACGCCTTTTTCAAGCACAACTTTTTCAAGCTTACCCCAGTCACCCCCCGCGCCGTTCAGGTCAGCAACCTGCGGGCATGCATTTGTGTAAAAGCAAGTAAAGATACCATTCCTGTACGCTTCCTTTTCGGTGTTATCCCAGTTGGCGTCCTCAAAGCGGCTCATGTGTCCTTTTGCGAACCCGGATTTGGCGTAGAATTTATCGAATAACTGGCTCTCGGTATCTATTCTAACATCCCTTAACCAGTCATCTTTTCTTTTGCTGTTATCAAGTCTTTTATCCGGGTCACCTTCAACATTCACCGCGCTTAGCGCGGGCATCCTTTTTGCGGAATTAAAAATGACGCTGTATTTAAAATATTTAAGCTCGCTGGTTTTATTTTTAAGCTGTGCAATTTGTTTTTCTATTTTTTTCTTTGGTTTAGGCAGTGGAATATCGACACCAAGAAAATCCGGGTCATACCCTTTACATTTACTGAAATCAGCCGCCTTTTCCTTATCAGCTTTCGCAACTTCTTCAAGGAATGAGTCAGCAAGCTCTTTATCGTTACCTGTAGATTCCAAAATACGGCTTTGGCTTTGCCTTAAGGTTTTTGCCGAGAGGCTTATTTCAATCGAGCTATCCGTTTTTAAGGCGCTAACGGGAACGTTGATGTTAATGTTATCATTATTTGAATTAGACATATTGTTATTGTTTAAGTTTTTTGCGGAACTATCAGCAGCATTAACAGCGAAGTTAAGATTTTCAGACAGAGGCGGCACTTCGATCTTTTTCAAAAGCTCTTCACCGGGATATTCTTTAGCTATGTGATTGAGTATTACGCTGATCCTTATGCCTTCATTCCTGAGCCACACAACTTTTGTTACATCAATTTTATCATCAATTACGGGGATAATATTATCCTGTGCATCCAGGTAATTTTTTTCGTCCGGTGTCATCTTAGCTATGCTTTTATGATGGAGCCCCACAACCTGCCACTGGTCATTTAAAACCGGGCTGCCGCTGCTGCCCTGCGCTGTATCGGTAATGTAGAATATTTTTGTCGCGTCGATATCAATAAAAGTATTTTCGCGTATTGATATCTGTTTATAGTCGCCCTGCGGGTGGTGGATGATGTTAAGTTTCTCAACGTTCTTTTCACCAATCTTGCCCAAAGCTTTATCAAGATACAGATAGCCAATTGAGCTTAAAGGAACTTTGCCGGTAATATCAAACGGCTCAACGGCAATGAAGCAGTAATCTAGCGCTTTATTGGCAAAGTATTTGCCGCTCTTCAGTTTGAAAATCACAGGTGAAACGGGGTGACCGTGCACGTCATACTCATAAAAGAATTGCACTTCGCTTTCTTCGGCATCGGTTTGTTTTTTAAAAACATGCCAGTTTGTAAGCAGCAGTGAATCAGAAACCATAAAGCCTGTGGCATAACCTTCAATTTTATTATCTGACTTAATGACAATTCTGCCGATCTTTCTTTTTGTTACGGCAATAAGCTCGGTAAAGTTACTGTATAGCGAATCATTTTTCCCGATGGCGCGCTCATAGGCAAATTCCGCCGGCTCAAATCCTTTTGCGGATATCATTGCTTTGCGTTTTTCAAGGTTCTGGCTGCTGCCAAGGATATTCCCTTCGGTGATATTTTTAATTACCGGGTTTTCTTCAGGTGCTTCCTTAACCTCAGAAGTAAATGTTTTTTCTGCATCATCAGTTTTGATATCACCTGCACGGTTAGTTTCTTTTTTAAGCTGCTTTTCTGATACAAACATGATATTTATATTTAATTATTATAAAATTTTTCTTCCGGAAATGAAAAAAGGTCAACACATCCGGTGCATATCAAAAATGCTCCGCATGTATTAACCCTCTAAACGCGTAAGGACAAAATTAAAAGTTAAAATTTGCAAAAACAAGGTGTATCAAGCGGGAGGTTACGGTAAAACATAAGCAATTTA
>JABFSP010000334.1 GCA_013140565.1 Ignavibacteria bacterium | reverse complement strand
GAATACACGTTATTACATCAGAAAAAACATTATAATTTACAATAATGATGCTTAAATCCATAATAACATGCAAAATGTGAGTAATTTATGATAAATACAGTGAAAAAAGGAATATTATTTTATTGAGAATTTGGGTTTAAATAGAGAAATAAAGCCTTAAAATATCCAGAAAGGCGACTTCTTCGTTCACTTCCGGCATAAAAAATATTAACTGCGAACAATCTGATTATGATCCCGTTGATGTGAAGAAATCGTGAGACTATCCGTTGTAAAAAGTTATAATGAAGCCAGGCATATATCAGTCTGCTTTGATACCGTGAGAGCACCAATAATTCGTAATTTTTATCGAAACTCTTATGATCCAAATGAGTACATTTGTAAGAGGGAAAATAATAATTATTATAGCCGGCATCTTCAATTTTCCTGCACAGGTCTATATCCTCATAATTCAAGAAATAATCCTCAGAAAATCCGCCCACTTGCTCAAAAACTGATCTTTTTAAGATCATACAAGCACCACTAACCCAGCCTACTTCAACCGGCAGCATAGACTTTTCAATTTTAAGATGCTTCTGTTTCTTTGACTTTCGAATTAATCCTATCAAATAAGATGCTTCCAAAAAATCATACCACACCCCCATTTTGAAACCAGATGATGACTGGTAAGACCCGTCCTCATACACAAGCATAGGCGCACAAACACCTACCTGCGGATCTTTGTTAATGAAGTTTACGATTGGGGATATAAAATCTTCGGTAACTATGGTATCCGGATTAAGAAAACAAAGATACTCCGAGTCTGATAGTTTCGCCCCGATATTATTGGCTTTTGCAAAACCAAGATTAGAGCTAAGAGGATAAAATTTCACTTCAGGAAACTTTTGGGATATATTTTCAATGCTGCGGTCCGGCGAGTTATTATCTACAATGATAATACTGGAATTGCTTATCTTTCGTTTTATGCTATCAACACACTTGCTAAGCTGATCCTGTACATTGTAATTTACAATTATGATATCGATAGCCATATGAATGAAGAATTATTTTTCTATTGCTTCTTTTACAGCATTTAAAAACATTCTGCCATTTTTTTCATCTGGCTCCAGGTGACAGCCTTCAGCCCATTCGTTCCATGCATTTATAAAAACTATTTTCTCTTCATCCTCATATTTCTCTACTTTTTCCATTGACCTGAGAAGCCATTTTTTAAATAACTCAGGGTCTTCATTTTGATAAGAAGCTGAAATCCGTTTCCTTGCACTGTTATCCCAACTTGGAATTACACAAGGAAAAGTTTTTACAGAAAACCGCTTGTTTATTCTCAATTCAGAGAATTTTTTGTAGTCATGAATCATTGTTACAGGCAATTTTTTTATAAGTCTATTTAGGTGTAAAATTTCAATGATCTTATTTATTATTCTATGAATATAATATCTTGGAATTCCTGTAAATTTCATAGGGACTTTCCCGTCAGAGCTTGGAACAAATTCTACAACTGCATCTATGCCTAATTCTATTGCTTCTGCTTCTGTCAATTTATTATGTATACTCTTCACCGAGCATAAATATACATCACTGAAACCATATTTTTTGACTAGTTTTCTCCAATTTGCTATAACATTTTCCGGAGATGGTATGCTTGAAAGATTATAGATTAAAAAAAGAGGTTTTCCGTTTATTTTTATATATCTTTCGTCTCGAAATGCATTTGTCAGCCACTTAACATGTTCCTCAGCATCATATTTTTCGTACTCTTGTTTCATAAGAATTTCTGAATCAAGACCATCCCACCTCCTGGTCCAATTTTCGTTTGCCCAGCACAAACAAAAAGGCAGATCAGGTTTCCCGGAATTTAAGACTTCATTAAAGGGCTTTTCCAACAGCATCTTTCCGTTAAACCAATAATGGTAATAACAAAATCCGGAAATACCATGTTCTTTTGCAAGTTGCGCCTGCGCCATTCTGGTATTTTCGTCTGATAAATCATAGTATCCCAGTTCTGAAGGAACGTGTGGCTGGTAATGACCTAAATATCTTGGTTTTGATTTTTTTACATTGATCCAGTCAGTAAAACCTTTTCCCCACCATAGATCATTTTCAGGGATTGCATGATATTGCGGTAAATAAAATGTTATGATTTTTACTTTAGATGGCATTTATAATTTATAAATAAATATTTTACTGTAACTTTCTGGATACCAACACTTCAATAAATTCTGCTCTTATACCATAATGCAGATCATCCATATAAATTATCTCAGTATCCATCCCTGAAGCTGATTTGATATGATCCACAATATCAAATCCCCAATGCATAGTAACCGGTGAACCTTTGGGGTCAATGGGATTCCCATGATATTCAGGCGTTTTTAAGAATTTAATATTCGAATTTTCATCCAGTACAGCCCATCTTTCAGTAGGCTGAAATTTATTAACCAGGGGAACAGTAAAAATATGCGCACCGCCCGGTTTTAAGGTCCGTGCAATTTCAGCAAAAGCTTTTTCCGGGTTCACAACATGCTCCATGACATCTTGTGTAATAACAAGATCAAAACAATTATCATCAAAGGTTTGATTTTCAAGATTCTGATTAATAAAACCGTTTATGCTTTTACCCGGCTCAGCATCGTTATAGTATTGCGAAGCAGTATAAGCGCTGCAATATGTTTTCAATTTAAGGCTTGTGCCCTTCGTTTCAGGAGATGATTCATGTATCTTGAGCTCTTTCCAGTTAGGATAATATTTTTCAATTACAAGCATAAGTGCACGTTCTCTTGGTATTGAATAACAATTTGTACAGTAGAAATTATCGCGAAGCCAGCTGTCTCTAGACCTAAAAACTACCTCCTTATTACAGGAAGGACAGATACCTCTGAAATTCATTAAGAAAAATTTATCCGGCAACAATGCCAACAACAACTTTTTTATTCTTCTAAACACTTTTATCTATTTGATATTAGACTACATCGATTTCCAATGTAGATTGGATATTTTGTCATATGATTCAAAAAGAGACTTAATTAAATTTTTATCCACTTCAGAAATGCTGTTAGAATCACAGTCAAAAACAACTTGATGATACAATTTCTCTATTTCCTCAATAACAATTTTAATTTCAAACTTAGACTTGAATAACCTAAAACCATTCTCCCCAAACGAATTTCTAAGCTCTTGGTTATGATACAGTTCAATAATTTTTTTGCTCATTTCAGATGGACTATTTATTGGAACCATGAAACCAGTTTCATTATTAATTACTGATTCATTTGTCCCTCCGCAGCAAGTAGCAATAACTGGCAGTTTTGAAGACATAGCCTCTAATATTATCATTGGAAAAGCCTCATTTCTGGAAGCACATAATAATATATCGGAATTAGTCAAATGAAATTTGATATCGTCGCTAAATCCTTTATATTCAACAATATTTTTCAACTTAAGCAATCGGATGATTCTTCTAAAAAATTTCAAGTCTTTCTTATTCGCATTTCCAATCCAATTGAACTTTATATTGGGTATTGTATTTCTGACGATATTAGCGGTCTCCAACCATTCTTTATAACCTTTATTCTCTGTGAGATATCCCACTGACAATACACTAAATGCTGTTTCATGAATCTTATTCTTGACTTCCGACTTCAGTTCATCCTTATCGATATTCTTCCAAATTTCTTCAACTCCGTTGTATACAATTTTAATTTTTGAAGCTAAAATACTTTCATTAAATTGACTTGCCGCATAATTTGAAACGGTTATAACAATATCAGAAAGATAATCTATTAATTTGTATATAACAGGAATTGGAAGAAATGTTTTCAACTCTGTATACTTTGGCAAGAATTCGTGAATGTGCCAAAAATGAGGCTTGTTTTTTAACTTAGCAGCAATTGCTCCCTCTATTATCACAGAAGTATTTGTATGTACTATGTCAATGGAGTTATTCTCAATAATTTCTATTATATTCTGCACTCGTTGCTGAATGACTGAACCCTTAATTTGCCTATCACTTTCAAACCTTATCCATCTTTCAATTTTTAAAACAAACGTCTTTATACCCATTTTACGTATCTCTTCCATTAAAGGACCACTTCCTGGGAAAGCAACAAATGGTTCAAAAATCGATCTATTGATGTTCTTTAGAATATTGAGCAATGAAATTTCTGCCCCATTGTAAAAAGGGGAATGCGAAATGTAAAGTATATTAATTTTTTTATTAACTTTCAAAATTCAGCATCGTTAATATTACTATAGATTTTTCTAAATATTTGAATTATTATGTGTTTTACCA
>JABFSP010000278.1 GCA_013140565.1 Ignavibacteria bacterium | reverse complement strand
ATAATATACATATTAATCTATGATATATGTCATTTTCTAAACTGTAATTATACGCGAAAAATGCCATTAAATGCTGTTATTGGTAATCAATTGATTTAAGACCGTATAAAAGTTATCTTTGTAGAATTTCCTGTCTAAATCATAAAAATCAGAAAAAGTAATTGAATCTAACCAGTGAGCTCAATGAAGAGCAAAGGAAAGCCGTTGAACAGATAGAAGGTCCCTGCATGATTGTTGCCGGCGCCGGAAGCGGGAAAACAAGGGTTTTAACTTATAAAATTGCGTATTTAATAGAATCAGGCATCAATCCGTTTGAAATGCTTGCATTAACCTTTACAAACAAGGCCGCTAATGAAATGAAGCAGCGTATCCATAAACTTGCCGGGGCGACAGCGGAAAACCTGTGGATGGGTACTTTTCACTCAGTTTTTGCCAAAATATTAAGAATTGAAGCCCAGCACATCGGGTTTGACCGCAACTTCACTATATATGATGACGATGATTCCGAAAAAGTGGTTGAAGCGTGCATGAAGGAACTGGGTTTTTCAACCGATAACCCAAAACCCAAAACCGTAAATGGATATATTAAAGGATTAAAGAACAAACTTGTATTGCCGGATGATATAGGGAATGTTACAAATCCGTTTGAGCGCATAGCTGTGCCCGTTTACAGGGAGTACCAGAACAGGCTGATTAAAAATAACGCTATGGATTTTGATGACCTGCTGATAAATCCGATTATACTTTTCCGCACAAATCCGGATGTACTTGCGAAATACCAGAACCGCTTTAAGTTCATCCTGGTTGATGAGTACCAGGATACCAACCGCGCGCAGTATGAAATTGTAAAAATGCTTGCGCAGGGTCACGGGAATATTTCAGTAGTAGGTGATGACGCGCAAAGCATTTACCGCTGGCGCGGAGCGGAAATTGAAAATATCCTCAAGTTTGAATCAGATTTTGACGGCTGTAATGTATTTAAATTAGAGCAGAATTACCGCTCAACAAAAAGTATACTTTCGCTGGCTGATGAAGTAATAAAGAACAATAAACGCCAGATCAAAAAAACCCTTTTCACCGATAATCACGATGGTGATAAGGTCACACTTGCTGAAGTCTTTAGTGACCGTGACGAAGGAATGATGGTTGTTAAATGGATACTGCACGAAATTCAGCACAGGAAGCTGAACTTCAAGGATTTTGTAATTCTTTACAGGACCAATGCGCAATCAAGGGTAATTGAAGATGCATTAAGGACTAATTCCATACCATATATAATTGTTGGGGGTGTTAAATTTTATCAGCGCAGGGAAATTAAGGATGTGCTTGCATACCTGAAGGTACTTGTTAACCCCAAAGATGATGAGGCTATGACGCGCATACTTAAGCTTCGCGAAGGCATTGGCGACCAAACTGTGGAAAAACTGAAAGTCATGGCGAAGGAAATTGCCAAATCAATTGCCGATGTGCTGCTGGCAATGCTTGAAGATAAAAATGCCGAAGGCGATAAAGCCAAACGCAGAACCAAAATAGAAAATGAGCTTATACGCGTTGCTGAAATTATTAAGAAGTATAATGAAGTGAAAGAGGGTCTTTCACCCAGTGAGCTTGCAAGAAGCATTGTTGATGAAATTGGCATACTTCGTGAATTGAGGAATGACGGCACGGATGAATCAATGGATAGAATGTACAACGTGCAGGAACTGCTCTCGGGTATTTCTGAATACACCGATAACACCGAAGGCGCAACGCTTGAAGGATTCCTGCAGGAAGTTAGCCTTGTTACAGATATTGATAAATATGATACCGACAAAAATGCTGTGACTTTGATGACGACGCATTCGAGCAAAGGACTTGAGTTCCCGGTAGTGTTTATTACTGGACTCGAAGACGGGATATTTCCGCTCTCGAGCTCAATGATGGAGCAGGAAGAAATGGAGGAAGAGCGGAGGCTCTTCTATGTAGCCATAACCCGCGCTATGCAGAAGCTGTATATGACCTATGCGCTGCAGCGTTACCGCTTTGGCAACGTAAGCTACCAGATGAAATCACGGTTCATAAATGAAATTGATACCACTAAGCTCGATTACATGAAAAGCTCAGTGATGACTAAGCATAAGAGCCGCTCACACCAGGAAGAAGGTACTTCAATTAAGTATGAGTTTTATAATAATAAAACGAGCGATGATGTGCTAAATGATATTTTCCGTGAAGATCTTGGAGTAAAAAAGGGAAGTGTGGTCTTTCATAATAATTTCGGAAAAGGTAAAGTAATTGATGTATCAGGCAGGGGAGATGCGAAGAAAGCATCTATCCATTTTGATAAAGTTGGAGTTAAGAATATAATTCTGAAGTACGCGAACCTTACTATCAAATAACAAATAACAAATAACAAAAACCAAAGAACAACTATGTCATTCTATTTGTTAAAAACAGAGCCCACAGTTTATTCATACTCAGACTTAGAGCGTGATAAAAAAGCTGTGTGGGATGGTGTTACCAGTCCGGGGGGATTGTTCCAGATCAAAACCGCTAAAAAAGGTGATATCGCATTCATTTATCACACCGGAGATGAGAAACAGGTTGTGGGAATTTGCGAAATAATTACTGATCCGTATATTGACCCCAAGGCTGGCAATCCGAAAATTTTTATATTCGATATTAAGCCCAAACGCAGACTGCCAAGCCCGGTAACACTTGAGCAGATAAAAAAAGATAAACGCACATGTGATTCTAGGATAGTCAGAGAAGCAAGGCTATCGGTTCAGCCTGTTGATGAAAAAGTATGGAATGCCATACTGCAGATGTCAGGACTGGAGCCAAATACAGCATTTTCTAAAAACGGGAAATAAAAGTATATTTGTAATAGAATTTTTAAAATAATTAAGAGTATAAACATGGCAGATAATTATTCATTTGATATAGTTTCGGAAATTGACTGGCAGGAAGTAGATAATGCTATCAATCAAACCAGGAAAGAAATACTTTCGAGATATGATTTTAAGGGCTCAAAAAGCACTATTGAGTATTCCCAGAAAGATAAAACTATTACCATTCTGGCAGATGATGACTATAAATCAAAAGCTATAGTGGATATGATGCAGAATAAGTTTGTGAAGCGTAATATCCCCCTGAAATCACTTAATTATAAACCTCAGGAAGAAGCCGGCGGCAATTTGGTAAGACAGGTAATAGAAGTACTGCAGGGTATTAATAAGGAAAATGCGAAGCTGATAGTTAAAATTATCAAGGATTCCAAAATAAAGGTGCAGGCTGCTATACAGGATGAACAGGTAAGAGTATCAAGCCGCGATAAGGACCTGCTGCAGGAAGCAATTTCGCTTGTGCGCGGTGCAGAGCTTGATTTTGCGGTGCAATTTACAAACTACAGGTAGAAACATAATGCCAAATTTCAAATATCAAATTTCAAAATATACATTTAAGCATTTATTGCTTCTTTTGGCATTTGGATTTTGTCATTTGACATTGTATTCACAATCAAAGCTTGATGTTATATACATTGATGCCGGTCACGGCGGTAAGGATCCCGGTACAATTGGCGATAAAACAGGCGTACAGGAAAAAAATATCGTACTTCCAATTTCAATGAAGCTTGGCAAAATGATTGAGTCCAAGTATCCCGATATAAAAATTATTTATTCCCGAACAACTGATGAATTTTCGCAGGTGAGGGATAGAACCATCGCAGCAAATAATAACAGGGCGAAGTTATTTGTAAGTATTCACGCCAATCATAAAAAACTGGAAGAAAGCGATAAGAAGGGTTTTGAAGTTTACCTGCTGAACAAAGAACGATTTCCAGAAGCAGTTGAATTCACAATGAAACAAAATTACCAGATAGCCTTCGAGCAGTTTGGAAAAGATACGCTGGATAATTTTATTTTCTCCAGTCTTGCTCACGCCGGTTACACCAGGTTTAGTGAATATCTCGCTTCTATAATAGAAGTAAATATGCTGAGTTACACTGCACTTGAATCAAGAGGAGTTTACCAGGCGGGCAATTGGGTCACGCTCGGGGCATCAATGCCCTCTGTGCTGGTTGAAACAGGGTATCTATCAGACCCGAATGATGAAATATACCTTTCAAGCGAAAAGGGTCAGAATGCAGTAGCCATAGCTTTATTTACAGCTTTCCAAAACTATAAAGTCCTTTACGAAGCACAATAAATACCTGATATATATTCAATTAAGTACTATTTTTGGTAAATATGGTTGCAATTACCTTATTTAGCTATTATATTTACAGTTAAGGTTAACATATAAAC
>JABFSP010000179.1 GCA_013140565.1 Ignavibacteria bacterium | reverse complement strand
ATAATACACTCCGCAAGGATAAGTAGATGCATCCCAATCAGCTTCGTAAGCTCCTGGCTGCAATTGCTGATTAACGAGTTTTGCAACTTCTTTTCCAAGCATATCAAACACCGTTAATTTCACCAAACCGAATTCCGCGATCCGAAATCCGAAATGTGTTATTGGGTTGAACGGGTTTGGATAGTTTTGGGACAGCTCAAATTCTTCGGGAATTTCTGTGCCGATTTGATTTATACCAACCAGAATTGAAGTATCACCGCGTAAGACACCGTTAATGAGGCAGCCGCGCAGGTTTCTGATTGTTTGCGACATTAATGCCTGTCCGAATGAATAAACTTCACCAATATCTTTAACGTATTTATGATTACCATTTCCTTCAAAGAATGTCATGCTGAATTTTTTCGCTGGAAAATTCTGGTTAAAAATTGTGTATGAGGAAGTGTCACATTTATACCATGTATAGTTCGGTTGGCACCCTGTTTTAGCTGTATCATTTCTGGAGGCATTCAAACTATCGACAAGACATTCAGTATTTTGACTTATGTTATAGGAGTATAAATTTCCCGTCAAAGAGTCTATACGGTAATAAACATCATATGAATTGTGCTGGCCGCCAATGATAATATATGAATCATATCTGCCTTTGTAATACAAATGTCCGTTAATTAGCTGCGTCGACTGCAATAATAATGAATTGTATTCAGGACCGGGAGCAAAATTACGCGAAGTATAATAGACCCACCTGTTTCCAATTGTCAATGGAAAGTATCTGAAAACACTGCTATCAACAAGTACTTTTCCTGTCGAAAGATTTTCGGTCAAAGCATACATATCCGATGTATTACCATAAAGGGCAATGCCGAGTAAAATGATAACAAGGAATTTCATCTCACCTCCTTACTATAGAGTGATTAAGTAAATATAATCATTAATTTAAAAAATTATCATTCTATATTAGGGCACTTTGGGAACCATTGACTTACAAAAGTTATTGTATTATTTTAGCACTCACAGTTAGCGAGTGCTAACTAATACCTGACAACCACAATTTTATAAATAACAATAATTTAGGAGGATTCTAAAAATGAATTTAAAGCCACTTGGAGACAGGGTAATTGTAAAACCTAAAGCTCCCGCAGAAGTTACAAAAGGCGGTATTATTTTACCGGATACAGCTCAGGAAAAACCTATGGAAGGTGAAGTAGTTGCTGTTGGTAACGGCAAATCAGATGATAACGGCAAAAAAGTCGCTATGGATCTGAAAGTCGGGGATAAAGTTTTATACGGCAAATACAGCGGCACAGAAGTAAAGCTTAACGATGAAGAGTATTTGATCATGCGCGAAAGCGATGTTTATGCTGTTATCGGGTAACACTAAAACAAACAAAAAATTTAGGAGATAAAAAAATAATATGTCAGCAAAATTAATTCATTTCGATACCGAGGCAAGAAGTGCCTTAAAAAAGGGTGTCGATAAATTAGCTAATGCCGTAAAGGTCACTTTAGGACCCAAAGGCAGAAATGTAGTAATTGATAAAAAATTCGGTACACCAACTGTTACAAAGATGGTGTTACAGTTGCAAAAGAAGTTGAGCTTGAAGACCCTATCGAAAATATGGGCGCGCAGATGGTAAAAGAAGTAGCATCCAAAACCAGCGATGTTGCTGGTGACGGTACTACAACAGCTACCGTACTTGCACAGGCTATTTACGCTGAAGGCGTGAAGAACGTAACAGCAGGCGCAAATCCAATGGATCTAAAACGCGGAATAGATCTTGCGGTATCAAGTATTGTTGATGGTTTAAAGAAACTCAGCAAGAATATTGATAAGACCAGCAAGACTGAAATAGCGCAGGTTGGTTCAATTTCTGCAAACAATGATAAAGTGATCGGTGAACTTATTGCAGACGCTATGATGAAGGTCGGAACAGACGGCGTTATCACAGTTGAAGAAGCAAAAGGCACAGATACAACAGTTGATATAGTTGAAGGTATGCAGTTTGATAGAGGCTACCTTTCACCATACTTCGTAACTGATGCAGATACAATGGAATCAGTTTTAGAAGATCCATACATCCTCATCTACGATAAAAAAATCTCCACAATGAAAGATCTGCTCCCGATACTTGAAAAAGTCGCTCAGGCAGGCAGAACAATGCTTATCATTGCTGAAGACCTTGAAGGCGAAGCTTTAGCAACACTGGTTGTAAATAAATTAAGAGGTACATTAAAGATAGCTGCAGTAAAAGCACCGGGATTCGGCGATAGACGTAAAGCAATGCTTGAAGATATCGCAGTATTAACCGCAGGTACAGTTATCAGCGAAGAAAAGGGCTACAAGCTCGAAAATGCTACGGTAGCTTATCTTGGAACAGCTAAGAAAATTGTTATCGATAAAGATAACACAATCATAGTTGAAGGCGCAGGAAAAAAAGATGATATCAAGAAACGTGTAAATGAAATTAAGGGACAGATAGAAAAAACAACAAGCGATTACGATAAAGAAAAATTACAGGAAAGACTCGCAAAACTTTCAGGCGGCGTTGCAGTATTAAAGATCGGCGCAGCTACTGAAATTGAAATGAAAGAAAAGAAAGCAAGAGTTGAAGACGCTCTTCACGCTACACGCGCTGCAGTTGAAGAAGGTATAGTTCCGGGCGGCGGAGTTGCTTTCATCAGGGTTTCAGGCGCTTTAGATAAATTAAAATGCGCTAACGATGACCAGAGAATCGGTATCGAAATAATTAAGAAAGCTATCGAAGCTCCTTTAAGACAGATAGTTGAAAATGCAGGCGTTGAAGCCTCTGTTGTTATCAATGAAATAAAGAAGAACAAAGATGACTACGGATTCAATGCACTGACCGAAGAATACCAGAACCTGATTAAAGCAGGCGTTATCGATCCTACCAAGGTAACAAGGGTAGCCCTCGAAAATGCTGCATCAGTTGCTTCTATGTTACTTACCACCGAAGCAGTTATCTGCGAAAAACCGGAGAAGGAAAAATCTGCTCCAATGATGCCTCCAGGCGGCGGTTACGGTGATATGGGCGGTATGTATTAATTCAATTAGGAATTAATAATTACGAATTACAAAAAGACCCCGGCACTTGCCGGGGTTTTTTATTATAGGATTAAATCATACATTTCGAATCGCTGATTCGACTATTTTGTAACGCGAAACGCTGTTTCGCGTTACAAATACAATCCTTAAATCATGTTAATCATGGTTCCGTTTCCTTGGCACATACTCACCCGTTGACTCAACAGGATGCGCATACTCGCTATCCCAGCTTCTGTAAAAGATATCACGCACTCTTTCGGTGAACTTTCCGCTTTCTACAACCAATCCAACATTACGTGATTCATAAAAATAATCATAGCTCATATTGCTTGTACCAATCCATGTAATATTATCAGCTGTAATGAATTTACAGTGTTCGACCCGAGCAAATGGAATAAATCCACCGGAGTAATCCGGAATTTCAGTATACCTGATCTCGAAAATGGGATATTGGATAAGTCCTTTAAAATGTTCTACTGCTGCTTTACCCAGATTCCAGTCTGAAACAAGCAGCTTAACCTTTACTCCCCGTTTACTTGCAGAAATTAATGCTGCATCCACTTCATCCCAATAGCCATCTTTTGTAACCGGATTGTATGATAAAAATTGAAGTGTTATTTCAGTGGCGGCATAATTTATCATGAACAGAATTTCGTCAAGATCCTTTTCACCATTTATGTGATAAAATTCTTTCGGACTGATTGTTGGTTTTACGTGAATTGAATCACCGTATATACTTTTGTGTATCATGAAATCCGGCCCGCTGATAGTGTATATCGGCAGGTTCCATGTTTTACCGTCATTTATTTCTGAATATTTCCAATCCTCATTAAATATATCTGAGTATATCCGGATGAGATCATTATCCCCTGAAATCCTCACTCCAAGTTCATGAATATGCTTTAATGCCCGCCAGTCAAAATTTTGTGAGCCCAGAAACACTTCTCTGTCATCAACAATAAAGAACTTAGCATGTTGAATTCCGCCGGCAAGCGCTTTAAAATCGATGACATGTTTGGTAATATTCGAACTTTGCTGTTCCATCCATGTCACATCATCCGGGTATGTTCTGTACATTTCTCCATCAATAATTATTCTTACAATCACTCCCCTTTTCGCAGCTGCAACAATTGCATTCAGTACCGTATCAAGCGGCTCGCCCTTTTCATTGGATATGTAGAATTGTTCTATATCAAGGGTAGTTTGTGCTGAGTTTATCATTTCAAGCCATACTTCCAGGGTGTTGCGTATATCAGGATTATCTAGCGATGTTTCTAAAGGAATGCTTTCAACAAGCTCGATATTATTTTCCTGGGAATATAATACTGAGCAAATGAATACTATTGATAGCGCAATTTTTGCGAGCTGAATATTGAGCCTGCGAAATACGAAGCGAAGCAATCCCATTGATAGACCGTTACCCATTCGAGATTGCCGCGTCACTTCGCTCATCGCAAAGTGGATTTTTTTGAGATATTGAGTCGCTTCGCTCGCAAATGTTTGTTCGTGTGAATTCATTTCCTCGGATTTGTAGGTCTTATCTCAATTTCACTAAGCATTGCCCCAACAGGCAGTGAAGCTGCCAGTAGAATGGTCTCTGCAATCTCTTCAGCCTGCAGCACGGACTCCTTGCTTGATGAAAGCGTAGTTTGTGAATCTGCCCTGAAGAAATCAGTAGCAACACTGCCCGGGCAGACTGCGCACACTCTTATATTATACTGCCTTACCTCAAACATCAATGCGCGGCTTAGACCCATTACTGCATGCTTGGATGCGCAGTAAATTGAGCCTGTAGCGAATCCCTGTTTGCCTGCAACAGATGCAATGTTTAGAACAGTGCCTGATTGTTCTTTTATCATATGCGGCAGAAAGCCTTTTGTTATCAGATATAATGAACGAACATTTGTGTTAAATACAGCGTCAAAATCATCTAGTTTGGAATCCACCAAATTATCAAATATTCCGAATCCGGCATTATTCACTAAAATATCTATCTTACTATATTTATTGATAGTTTCATCAATAACTTTCTGTATGGTTTCTTCTTTTGATATATCCCCGGCAATAATTGTGACATTATCCTTTTTGCTTTCATTCTCATAAATGATCTGTTCAAGGTCACTTTTATTCCTGGAAGTTAGAACAACCTTAGCGCCTTCTTTAAGGAACAGCTCCGCTGTTGCTTTGCCAATACCTTTACCCGCGCCGGTAATTACAGCTATTTTGTTGAGTAGTTTCATAATGTACTTTTATATGATAAAGACTTCCGAAGTCTTAAAGACTTCGGAAGTCTTATGGTTAGAATTCCAGACTAAAATTGATCTATTGTTACAAATCTCCTTTTATCGGCTTGATGATAACATCTTCAATCACCACCCTTTTGGGCTGGTTGGCAATATGTATAGTTATTTCAGCAACTTCGCGTGGTGTCATCATTCTTGAGGAATACTTCTGCCTCGCAGCCGGACTCCACATAGGAGTATCAGTTGCGCCAGGCATAATATTGGAGATCTTTATATTAAACTTTCTTACTTCAGCCCTGAGACCATTGAACATTGCAAGCATTCCCGCTTTAGATGCTGAATATGCTGAACTGTTTGTGAAAACCGTATGAGCGGCAACAGAAAGAATATTGATAATATGCCCCCGTTTCTTCTTCATCATAATTGGCAGTACAGTACGCGCCATCAAATAACTTCCGCGAAGGTTGGTTTCTATAATATCATCAAATTCAGGCGGCTTGGTATCAATAAAGGATTTAAATGTAGTTATTGAGGCATTATTAATTAGTATATCAATAGTGCCGCATTTTTCAAGTATTTTTTTCTTTGTACTTATTATACTACGTTCTGAGCGGACATCGCATACAAATGCGTAAGCTTCGTGTCCCGCAAAACGTATTTCGTTCACAAGACTTACAAGTCTTGATTTTCTTCTGGCAGTAGCAATAATAGTATAGCCTGATTTCGCAAAAACTTTGGCAAGCTCAAACCCTATTCCGGTTGAAGCGCCGGTGATCCATACTACCCGGTTCATAAATTATGGTTTAGTTCAACTTATTGCTTTTTTGTTGTTGTTCTGCTCTTCTAATACTCGCCCCAAACCCTGCGAAGTGTATTGGATATCTCACCAATCGAACAATAACTCTCAACGCATTTCAAAATATATGGCAGCATGTTATCGGTTCCTTCTGCGGATTTCTTCAATGCATCAAGATCTTTTTTAACTTCGTTATTGTTGCGTTCAGCTTTAACTTTCTTCAGTTTGTCTATCTGAATTTTGCCGCCTGCCTCATCAATATGAGTAAGCTCAAGTTTTTGTGGATGGTCTTCATCAGCAAACTTGTTCACACCAACTATAACGCGTTCACCTGATTCGATTTCTTTCTCAAATTCATACGCGCTTGTTGCAATTTCATCCTGCTGATAATTAAGTTCAATGCATTTAACTGCCCCGCCCAGTTCATCAATTTTGTTCAGGTAAGCCCATGCGCCTTTTTCTATCTGGTCTGTAAGATACTCAATGTAATATGAACCTGCAAATGCATCTACAGTATCCGCAATTCCGCTTTCATATGCTATGACTTGCTGAGTCCTTAAAGCTGTTGTAACTGAATCTTCAGTTGGAAGCGCAAGCGCTTCATCTTTTGAATTGGTATGCAGTGACTGGCATCCGCCCATAACAGCGCCCATAGCTTCAATGGTCGTACGGATAACGTTATTTTCAACCTGCTGCGCTGTAAGAGATGAGCCGGCTGTCTGGCAATGGAATCGCAGCATCATGCTCTTTTCGCTTTTTGCGTTAAAGCGTTCCTTCATAATTTTTGCATAGATCCTTCTTGCTGCGCGATACTTAGCAATTTCTTCCAGGAAGTTTATCTGTCCATTGAAGAAGAATGATAGCCTAGATGCGAATTTATCCACGTCGAGTCCTGCTTTTTGGGCTGACTCAATGTACGCAATTGCGTCTGCCAAAGTGAATGCAACTTCCTGAATTGCATTTGAACCAGCTTCGCGGATATGGTACCCGCTGATAGAAATAGTATTCCAGCTCGGAAGGTTCTGATTGCACCATGCAAAAATATCAGTGATAAGCCTCATTGAATGCTTTGGAGGATAAATGTAAGTTCCCCGTGCGATGTATTCCTTCAGTACGTCGTTCTGTATAGTTCCGCTTATCTTTTTGAGGTCAGCACCCTGTTTTTTTGCAATGGCAACATACATACAAAGCAGCACCGCTGCGGTTGCATTGATCGTCATGGAAGTAGTGATTTTATCCAGCGTGATTCCTTCAAAGAGAATTTCCATATCTTTGAGTGTATCAATTGCTACTCCAACTTTTCCTATTTCGCCTTCGGCGATTGGTTCGTCACTATCATAACCAATTTGTGTGGGCAGGTCAAATGCAATGCTGAGTCCGGTTGTGCCCTGCTCAAGCAAAAATTTATAGCGCTTGTTTGATTCTTCTGCGGAACCGAATCCGGCATACTGCCTCATTGTCCAAAACCTGCTGCGGTACATTTGCTCATGTACGCCGCGTGTGAAAGGATACGAGCCGGGGTCGCCTAACTTAGTTTTATATTCTTCTGTATTTTCATCTATAAATGCAGGGATATCTATGCCTGAATCTGTAACAAATTTTGATTTTCTATTCTTGAATTCTTTCATAATGATTCCAAATTTCCTTACGCGTATAATTCATAAATTTACATCACAAAAATAGCTAAAATAGCCCTAAAATAATATGATTAAGATTAGGTTTTAACTGTACTTATGAAATTTGTCATATATAACTGTTGGATAAACAACAAAAAATCTCTATCTTTGCCTTAGTAATCCATAATAATAAACCTAAATTTCATAGCTATGAATAAAAAATTCCTCGGAGCAGCGGCAATAGTTGTAATATTTGCTTTCGGTTTTCTGTATCTTAACCAGTCATATTTAATAGCTAATGATAAAGACGGCAAAGATTGCAGCAAAGAATGTACAACCAGCGCAGGCGATAAATCAGGCTGTGATAAAACAGCTGCTACAGAAACATCCGGTGATAAATCAGGATGCGATAAATCAAAATGCGGCGATAACAACATTAAAGCAGGCGGCGAGTACTCAAGCTACCAGTTTGTTACAGATAAAGTGACCTGCGAGGATTCAAAAGCAGATCTCCAGAAGAATATTTTAAGCTTAGCAGGCGTAAAAGAAGTAAGTTTCGGTTCAACCTGCAATGTTTCAAAAATGACAAACGTTACAATAATGTATGCAGCAGGTGAAACAAGCGAAGAAAATATCGCTGCTTCATTAAAAGAAAAGAACATGGATTGCTCAGGTAATTCAGGCTGCAATAAAGACGGCAAAAATTCAGGCGATAACAAAGAGGGCTACAAAGATTGCCCAAGCAAGAACAAAAAATCAAGCGATTCAAAACAGTTATAATTAATTTATCCTGAGCGACTGCCAAAAGCAAAAGAGAAGGATCACATCAAGATTTTAAGAGTGACTGAATATTCAGTCACTCTTTTTTTATGTACTATTCTGTATGCCGAATCGCTGATTCGGCTTCATCATAATTTTATGACCTCGAAATGCCGTTTCGAGATACAAATGAAACTAACATTTTTTCTCTTTTAACCCTATCAATATTTAGCTAAATTTGTATATTAAACAACTACATTATGCCAGAAAAAATATTAATTGGTGATGAATTCATTTCAACTGCTGAAGTGAAATCCGTAATAAATCCATTCACAAATAAAACAGTTGGTGAAGTTTACATTGCCGGCAATGATGAGTTCAACGCCTCTGCGGAATACCTTACATCAATTGCCAAGGAATATTCAAGCCTGCCAACTTATAAAAAACAGGAATTGCTGTACAATATTTCCAACAGAGTTAAAGCACAGAAAAATGAGCTTGCCAGACTCATAACCGATGAGACGGGAAAGCCCATAAAATTTTCAAAGATTGAAGTTGAACGTGCGATCTTTACATTCAAACTTGGAGCTGAGGAATGTTCACGTATCTACGGCGAAGTGTTGCCATTGGATTTACTTCCCGGTTCAGAAAATAAAACAGGCATTGTACGCAGATTCCCTATAGGTTTGATACTTGGCATTACCCCATGGAACTTTCCGGTAAATCTTGCGGCGCACAAAATATCCCCGGCACTTGCTTCCGGGAATGTGATAATGATTAAGCCCTCGTCAAGCTCAATGCTCACAGCAATTGCGCTAGGCAGTATAGTTTTTGACGCCTGCAAAGAGCTTGGGATTACTTCGATCCCTCTCAACATACTACCAATTTCCGGCAGTAAGATAGATACACATATTTCCGATAGCAGGATAAAGCTAATCAGCTTCACAGGCTCAGGTGATGTTGGCTGGGGGATAAAGAAAAAATCTGACAGGCAAAAAGTATCGCTTGAGCTTGGTGGTAATGCGGGAGTAATTGTAAATTATGATGCTGATATTGATTCTGCAGTTGCGAAAATTACAATTGGTGGATTCTCACAAGCCGGCCAAAGTTGTATATCTGTTCAGCGGGTATATATTCACAAAAATATTTATGAGGAATTCAGGAAAAGATTAATTGCAGCAGCTAAACAGATTAAATTTGGTGACCCATATGAACCTGATACAATAACCGGGCCAATGATAAATGAAGAAGAAGCTCAAAGAGCTGAGAAATGGATAAATGAAGCAGAACAAAGCGGAGCTGCGATACTTACAGGGGGCTCCAGAAATGGCGCTGTAGTAGCCCCAACTGTGATAGAAAACGCTCCGGATACCACAAATGTAAAATGCGCAGAAGTATTCGCTCCGGTAATTACAATTGAACAATTCACTAATTTCAGTGACGCTGTAAACAAAGTAAATGATTCACGTTTTGGGCTGCAGGCGGGAGTATTTACGGATAATATGACAGATATTATGTATGCGTACAATAATATTCAAACAGGCGGAGTAATAATAAACGAAGCCTCAGCTTACAGGATGGATGCGATGCCATATGGCGGCGTAAAGGATTCCGGCAACACCCGCGAAGGTGTAAGGTATGCAGTTAGTGAGATGACTGAAGAGAAGATTTTGGTGTTGTAGGTTTCTTATTCATCCGATGAATTAAAGTCATTTAATGAATGTTAAGGGCTTGCCAAAGGCACTCCTTCGGAGAAAGCCCGGAATCTTCTAATATTGTTTACCACGACCTGAAGGTCGTGGCTATTATTATAAAAAATCAAAATATTTTCCATTCCGCCGAGGCGGCCCAGTTTGGGAAACGACTTATTGAATTGTATTACAAAAATGCGAAATTTATTTTTGTATAATTCTAAACAATAATTCTAAATGATTTGTAATGAAACTCCCTTTTACAACTGAAAAATTTCTTCAGGTATTTACAAACTACAACCAAACTATATGGCCTTTGCAGATTTTATTTATTCTGCTTGCTGTCATTTGTGTAGTTTTAATTTTCCGCAATTCCGCTTACACAAATGTAATAGTACCCGCTATTCTTGCTTTCTTCTGGATATGGATGGGTTTGGTTTACCATATTCTGTTCTTCTCCAAAATAAATCCGGCTGCATATCTTTTTGGCGGATTTTTCATATTAGAATCAATCCTGATAATTTACTACAGCACCATAAGAAAAAAAATTGAGCTTGTTTACAATAAGGATATATTTTCTTATACAGGCATCGCACTTATCATCTTTGCAATTGCAATCTATCCGCTGATTGGTTCTTTCATCGGGCATATTTACCCGGCTTCGCCAACATTTGGCCTTCCATGTCCAACAACGATTTTCACATTTGGGATATTGTTGTTCAATAAAGGGAAACTTCCTGTTGGATTAATTATCATACCTGTGATATGGTCATTAATTGGCTTTACGGCTGCATTAAAGCTTGGGATATATGAAGATACAGGTTTATTGATTACAGGGATAGTTATTGTAATTCTGGCATATTACAAAAGGAAGAATTTTCAAACTATGAACTTGTCATAAATCGAATCGCTGATTCGATCATTATTACCGAAACGTCGTTTCGGGTTACCCGAATTTTTAAAATTTGCGCCTTTGCGTGAACTTTTTTTCCATCACCCAAACAATCTTTGTATCAGCCTGTTTTCAACACCGCAGAATTCGCAGTCAATTGGTTTTGCGGGAAACTCAGGCACTTTATTGTCAGCGCCGCATGACATGCATTTAAATTGCTGCTGAACTTTTGTGTTCTTGTGGCAGCTTTCACAATGCACTTTGTATGAACCTTCTGGGATATATATTTCCGCTTTGCAGTGTTCACACTCCCCTGTTCTGCCTGCGGGTCTTTCTATATCAACATACTGCATACTGAATCCCGTCATTTTCAGGAATCTTTCCTGGTCAGCATCGGTTAAGTACGGAATCCACACCTGAACGAACATTGACATTTTCATTTTCATGTGCACCTGCTCGGGGATAAGGTCGTGCATTATCGCATACTTCGGATTTTCATAGAACACTCTCATGCCGTCTTTGGTCATCCCCACAAAAAAATCCGCCAGCCTGAAAAATCCCGTGCTTTCAACTTTGTTCCCTGTGCCGTCATTGTAGTAGGTTAATGAGTGCTGAAGCTGCTGCTGCTTAACGCCGTACTCCTGCCACTTGGGGTCAAATCCGTATTCCGTGCTTGATTCCGCGCACACCTCAAGGTAATCTCTGTACTTGTACCCGTCATCTATTGAAGGCGGCAGGTATGCCGGAAAAGTACGGTAATAATAATCCCAGAAATCTTTTTGCAGGCTGAAATACTGCTCTTTATCTCCACGCTGCAGGGCCGCCTGAATCTTATTCATAAGCGCAATTTTGGTCGCCTGGTAGTTCAGGGTTTTTACTGTTGACTCATTCCACTTATCGAGTCCGAGCGTATAATCAATATCCGTAAACGAACCGCAGTAATCACACATAATATAGGGTGATTTATACTCGTTAACTTTAGGCGCGCCGCAGTTCACACAGGTAAATTTCTTAATTTTCATTAAATTCCTTAATTATTAAGTATTCTAAAAGTTATGTTTAAACAATTTAAACACAATTTCCGATATTTACAAAGAAATCTAAACCCAAATGTTTGTGAATTATGATTAATATCATTGTTTAAAGCACTAAAAAAACGGTATTTTTGTATATGAAAAGCAGGGAAATTTATGCAAATACCCTGAACCTATCAAACTAATAACACGCTAAAAGGAGCATATCAAATGGCAAAATCGTCATCAGTAATAAAAGATGTCATCGAAAAAGTCAAAATTAAAGATGCGGCTCAGCCCGAATTCCATCAGGCAGTAGAAGAAGTACTTACTACCCTTGAACCAACAGTTGCAAAACATCCAGAATTTGTAAAAGCAAAAATATATGAAAGAATCGTTGTGCCGGATAGAGCAATTTTATTCCGTGTGCCATGGGTAGATGATGCAGGCGAAGTTCAGGTTAACCGCGGCTTCAGGGTTGAATTCAACAATGCTATCGGTCCCTATAAAGGCGGCTTAAGGTTCCATCCTTCAGTTAACTTGGGTATCTTAAAATTCCTCGGATTCGAACAGATCTTCAAGAACGCATTAACCACTCTCCCAATGGGCGGCGGTAAAGGCGGAAGTGATTTCGATCCTAAAGGAAAATCAGATGACGAAGTAATGAGATTCTGTTATGCTTTCATGAGAGAATTATTCAGACACATTGGACCCGACAGAGACGTACCCGCAGGTGATATTGGTGTTGGCGGAAGAGAAATTGGTTTCTTATACGGCTATTACAAAAAAATAGTTAATGAGCATACAGGCGTGTTAACAGGCAAAGGACTTGAATATGGCGGAAGTTTAATCAGACCCGAAGCAACAGGTTACGGAACAGTATATTTTGCAGCAGAAATGCTCGCAGCAAACGGAAAAGACTTTAAAGGCAAACGCGTTGCAGTAAGCGGTTCAGGAAACGTATCACAGTATGCAATTGAAAAAGTTAACGACTTAGGCGGTATCCCGATCACATGTTCAGATTCAAACGGCACGATAGTAGATGAATCAGGCATCGACAGCGCAAAACTAGCTTTCTTACTTGACTTAAAGAACAACCGCCGCGGAAGAATAAAAGAATACGCTGATAAACACAAAGTGAAATATTATGAAGGTTTGAGTGTATGGCAGGTAATAAAAGAACACGGATTGAAGGTTGATATAGCTCTGCCGTGCGCAACGCAGAACGAACTTGATGAAAGCCTTGCAAAAGGTTTAGTTGATGCCGGCTGTTACTGCGTATCAGAAGGCGCAAATATGCCAAGTGATTTAAATGCTATCAAGATATACCAGGATAACGGTTTCTTATACGGACCGGCAAAAGCTGCTAACGCAGGCGGCGTAGCTGTATCAGGACTTGAAATGAGCCAGAACAGCATGCGCTTAATGTGGAGCCGCGAAGAAGTTGATGCTAAGCTTCTTGGTATTATGAAGAGCATTCACAAAACATGTCTTGATACCGCAGAAGCTTACGGTAAAAAAGGCGATTACTTAACAGGCGCAAACATCGGCGGCTTTATTAAAGTAGCCAATGCAATGCTTGCTTATGGAATTGTGTAAAACAATTATCAATTTACAATGAGCAATTAACAATTAGGGCGCTTAGGCGCCCTTTTTTATTTTACAATAAATAATGTAATTATTCTCATAAAGTTAACGATTACTTTTGAGTTTATATATTATTTCTTTTTTGTCGTTTCTTTTCATTTGAGCAGATGGTAATGGGGCTCTTGGTGATGTTGCTTGTAATACTTCATTAGTCATTTCTGCCGCTAGTGCTGACCATTTAACAGATTTAAACCTTTTAGGAACTTTTCCTGCCCACCTAGGCTGAGAAGTTGCAGGATATATGAATGGAGATGGTATAACTGTATCTACAATGAGTAAATCGTTTATAACTAAAGACATTGATGAAATATTTTTAGAGATGTTCTCTGAAGCGAAAACTCGAAAATAATTCGTTAAAAGACTGTATATTGTAGGTTGATTATTAAGAGGCCAGTTAAACATCATTGATACAAAAAGTTGAGATTCGTATGAGTCGATTGTTTGAGCTGTTGAGAGTAAATGAATTTCTTTCTCGATATCGTGTTTCCACAGCCAAACATGTGTAGACAAACTTTTGAATTCTTCGCTAATTGTAAATTCTTGTAAAATCGCAATAGATGGTGCCGTCTCAGGAAAACCCGGTAGAACAACCAAAAACCCATTTTCCCCTTTATGGTTTGAATCCAATTTCTCAAGAGTAAAGGTCCAACCAATATTTCTAACTTTACTTGCAAGTGACAATTGCAAGTTGGATCGATGCATTTGGCTCTCAATTGTTCGAATTCTTACTGTTAATTGGTTTAATTCAATACCTACAGATGCCAACAATCTGTATTGATCCTCTGTGGTCATTGGAATATCAAGATATCGCAAACGTATAAAAAATCCCTCCGGCTTATCAAGAGCTAATCTGATTTGTTCGCGATCATATATTTCAACATGACCGAAGCCACATTTAATAGCTTCAGTTTTGAGTTTGATTTTATTTTTAGGTGTAAGATCTACGTTTGTCACAAAGACAAAGCCTTTTCCAGCAATCCCGGATTTTTTAGCTTGGTTGAAATCATATCTGAATTTTTTACAAACCCAAGGACGATCAATTTTTGCAGGTCCCGCATCATTTTTAAATCCCACAGCAACAAGTACAGTTCCTTTTTGATCACTTAATTCCGCAATAATATCTATACCACCATCAGGTCCGCCATCAGGTCTATATGGTTTACAATTCACATATGGTCCTAGTTGAGGAAGTATATCTGCCACAAAGCGTTCTCGTGCACCTTGGTTTGCATTGAGATAATATTTAAGTCTCTCATCGGTTTGATTACGACTCATATTTAAATTATTTTATTTCACAAAAAATGTAATTTTTTACAATAAATTCTTCCAACACATGTTATTGTTCATTTATATGAAATTTAATTTCAAATAATAATAGCTGGTTTACTCCATTATTTTCCATCTCTGCTAGTAATTGGCTTCGAATAACAATTTCATCAAGTTCCGGATTAATGGTAATGTAACTAGAATATTCATTCTCAGTAACGCATTTAGCAAGTTCAATAGAAAATCCATTTTTAAGTAGGGTTATAACGTTTCTGTCAGAACTTCCATATTTTATTTTATCATAAAATACTGGATCTATTAATTCCAATTCCGCCAGTACATCTATATATTTTAATAATTTGAATTCGATGTAATCTTGTTCCTCTTTAATTTTTAGAATTGCCAAATTAACCCTTTGTGAAATATTTTTATTTCTCAAGTCAACATATAATGGTTTAAAATCTGTTATGTTCCTTTTTTCTTCGCCCCATCTTTCACCAATATAAATTAATTGCTTATCTCCTGTAAGTGATGACCAATAACGGATAAAGCTGCCAATCATTTCTTTATATGATGTACCTGTACTTCTCCATTCTAATACCATAGCATAGAATTGTCTAGCTGTAAAGTTTTGAAGACGCTTTATGTTATTATCTAGTATTTCAATTTCAGTAAAAAATATTGAGTTAATTGCTTCAATGAGTTGATTACTGTCAGCAATAATTTGGAACAAAGTTCCTTGATATGCTGCAAGATTTTTTATTAATATTATTTCCTGTTCTTTAATATTGAAATCATATATATTATTCCTATAGCATAATTTTGCAATTTCAGATTCAACGTAATCCACATCAGTCAAATCAGTTGAATTTGGCTCAATATTTTCCAAATATTCTAACGATTTTTTGAGTTCAATTGTTTCGGCTGCATCTAAAGTCTCTACATCTCTTAATAGTAAATTATTCACATCATCTTCAATATTAATTTCAGTTCTGGCTCTAGACTTGATAAAGGTTTCAATATTAGCGCGTTTGTGTTCATATTTACTTTTAATTATATAAATCTCAGGCTCTAATCTATTTAAGTCCCCATTCTCAGGATCAAATATTTCGCTAAATCTATTAATGCGACCTATGAGATTTTTGAATTGTGAGACAGACAGATTACTTAGGCCCTTTTTTGTTGAAAGTAGAAATATTTTCTCAGCAGGGATATTTACACCTTCCAAAAGTGTGGAGCTAGTTATCACAAAATTCAAAGCGGTGTATTTAGAAAATATTTCTTCTACATATAATCTAATTAATTCAGGCATTCCACCGTGATGATATACAATTCCTTTTCTTATACATTTTATCAAATTATAATCAGGGTGTAAAAAGTCTGATATAGTTGAAATTATATCTGAATATGAGGTTTCTATATCATCCAAACTGTTTGCATATTCAATAGAAAATTCTTCTATGTGTTTAGGTCTGTTCAAATAAATTATGTTTTTACTTGATTTTTCAGAATTCAATAAACCTATGGTATTTTCAAAGTTAATTTGTGTGTTAACAAATGAATTCGAAAATTGGTCATAAAGTTTTAGTGGTCCAGAAGAGTTGTATAAATCGCATATAAAATATTTTTCCGATTTAATAAATTCATCGACCTTCTGAGAAGCAACATCATAATTTGATTGTTTAACTTTTAGATTCTCAGGGTTAGAAATGAATGGAGAAAAAAAGTTAAAAATAACACTTTCATTTCTACTTTTCAAAATAATGATTGTTTGAGCTAACAAAATTGCTCTTCCATCATTTTGCTTTTCTCCAAAAAGATTATGAGCTTCATCCACAAGAACTAAATCTAATTTTAGTGAAATATTTTTTTGCAAAAGTCTCAATAATCGCTCTTGCGTTAACACAGCAATAAATTTTTCTTCTGTGCCTTTATACATTTCTGGATGAGTTATTATTCTTTGTAAATTACCATTTATTGAATGATTTAAAAGCCTTTTTTTTGTTTGAGCTAAAAGCGCTTTGCTTGGAACTATGATACAAAGTTTTTTATCTAAATTTGCAAATACTTTTTCTATAATTAATTCAGATTTACCGTATGATGTAGGAGCTATTATAACATAATCTGAATTGTTTTGTGTCGAAAATGTAATTAGTTTTTTTTGACCATTTGATATAAAATAG
>JABFSP010000332.1 GCA_013140565.1 Ignavibacteria bacterium | reverse complement strand
CAGCTGATTCAGAAACAATATGACGGTAATCGGATCTTGGCTGAGAAAGACAGTGTGATGCGATTTAAAATTAAAACGCTTTGGGCAAAGACACTAAACAGCAATGAAGAAAAAGTACTCAAAGAATAAAAAATATTCAAAGAAGAAGAGCTATAAAAGAAAATATACAGCTCCCAAAACTAACAGCAGCAACGTTGAATACAGGAACTACAAAAGAAGCAATGATCCCGAAAACAGCGGAAACAATGATGTGAATATTGAAAAGATCGCACCTTCAAAGGAAATCAGAAAAGAACCTAAAAAGGAAGATCAATAGTCAATCTTTGAATTGATGAAATTACAAAGCCCCGAAAGTGAAGACTTTCGGGGCTTTTTGTTTACCCTGCATTAAAAATTTGGCATTTAATTTTAAATTTTAATTTGTGATTTTTGCATACCATCAATTTTAAACGGAGCTTAAAAATGAAACACAAATTTCTATATTTATTCATCCTCTCACTCTTTATCAGCAGCGGAATTAATTCACAGACACTTGTTTCAACTTATAACTTTGCCCCCACAACTGTGTATAACGGTTTTTGGGGCATAACGCAAATCAATGATACATTAAGAATTGGTTCAAGCAGTAACGGCAAGATTTATAAGATAACCAAGACAGGCGGCATAATTGATAGTCTGACCACACCCTTCAGTTTTAATAACGGCCTGGCGTGGGATGGCTCCGGTTTCTGGATAGCCCGCAATGCATCAGGTACTGCATCAAGGCTTATTAAAGTGAACTTAAGCGGGGTACCTGTTGATACAATAAGTTTCGCGAACATTTCGGGAAGCTCAACGGTCGGCATAGGCGGCGTTGCCGTTGATGGTAATGCGCTGTGGTTTGCGGTCTACTTCCCTGATTTTGCTTCATACCCCTTTTCATACGCATACAAAGTTGATATTAATACCGGACTCTTCATTGATTCCATTCCATTAAGGGGAAAACAAGTTCAGGGTATAGCAATTAAAGGTGATACTATATTATATGTCACCGATAATTTCCAGAGTGACCAGGAAAGAATTTACGGTTACCGTAAAGCTGTTGGTGATACAATATTTTCATTTGCAGCGCCTGATCCCGATAACGATTGTGACCCGCGCGGACTCTTTTGGGATGGCGCAAACTTATGGCTTATGGCATACAGGGTCGGAACCAATATTGGGCAATACCGCACGTTGTACAAATATCTGCTTAACGGGCAGGGGAGTCCAACAATTACTACTAACGTAAACTCTATAAATTTCGGGAATGTGACAATTGGTACAACAGGCAATCAGCCCTTTGTAATTAATAATACAGGAACCGGAAAGCTTATCATAAGCGCGTTTAATTTTACCAATCCCAGATTTTCGATTACACCCAGTGTTGTGCCTGATACAATTCAGCCCGGCGGCTCTAAAAATTACACGATGGGATTCACTCCATTGGTTTATGATTCAACATCGGGGGCTTTGAATATTCTCAGCAATGATCTTGCCAATCCCACAAAAACAATTACGCTTACAGGCAGGGGAGTGTTTAGCGGCGCTTACATCGGAATGTCAGCATCAACATTTAATTTTAACAGCAGGCGGGTAAATTCACTTAACGGATTTACTTTTAATATTACCAACCAGGGTATTCAGCCGCTTACAATAAATTCATGTACATTTTCAACCGCGCGTTACAGGTATGATACAACCAATGCAAGGTTCCCTTTAACAATTGCTCCTCAGACTACAAGGACTTTAAGAATATGGTTCGATCCAAATTCTGCGGGTACGTTTAATGACTCTGCAATATTTTCAACAAATGCAGTAAACAATTCAACAGCAAAAATATCACTCAGCGGCACGGGAATTGAAGTTGCACCCGTACTCGGCAATATTGTATGGGAAGGCGTTGTACCCGATAATCCGCTGACAACCGCTGATGACCCGCAGCCAAAGAGCTTAAAACAAATTCCCGATGTGAACGGTGACGGCGTTGCTGATATGATATGCGCAACTGAGAATTACTGGACTATTTGTTACAATGGTAATTCATCCGGCGCTGCTGATACTATATGGAAGTTCAATTCATACTTCGGCACTAATAATACCGGTTCTGTTGACTGGGAAGACGCAATGCAGATAATGGATGACTTAAACGGCGACGGCATAAAAGAAGTAGTTGTTGGTTGCGGCGGCGGAAATGAAGAAGTTTATGTACTTTCCGGCGGCACGGGTAAGGTTATATGGGAGTATGCGGGACCTAACACTAATTATGACGGTGATATTATGGGTATAAGGCTTGACCGTGATTTTAACGGCGATGGCAGAAAAGATGTGCTGATTTCCGCAAGCGGAGAAGGCGCAACCAATCCGGGCAGGCACTCGGCAATTTGCCTGAATGCAGTTAATGGTCAGGTACTTTGGACAAACATAATAAACTCAGAGTTTACATATGACGTTGTAGCAACTACAGTTGGCGGAGCAATTGCATTTACCAATAACGGCGGTCCTTATGGTATTATAGGTCTAAACGGTACAGGCAATTCAACATGGAACTACCCGATACCCGGAACACTTAATGCAGTATGGAGCATGAGGGAAGTTGCAGATATTAATGCAGATGGCAATACTGATATAGTTGGCTTGTATGGATTTAACGGAACGGTCATTGCTTTATCAGGCAGCTCAGGCACGCAGGAGTGGACAGTCAATATGGGTTCAAGCAATAACGGCACAGTTGAAATGCTTGATGATCTTGACCAGAACGGATTTAAAGATATTACCTGCTCGGGTCCGCAAACCGCTTTCCGTGTAGATAGCAAAACGGGATCTCAGTTATGGGTTCAGTCATTCGGCGCGTCATATATCCGCGATGCAGGTGTGCTTGGTGATATCACCAGCGATACGGTTGCCGAAGTTTTGTATTCCACCCAGGCACCGGGCAGAGTATTTGTACTCAACGGTAAAACCGGTTCAATACTTTTCAGTTATGAATTCGGTTCAACATTAACATACAGGGCTGATAGAGTTGCGGCATTAAACAGTGTTGACGGAAACCAATGGAATGAATTTGTTGGCGTATGCCGTGATGGCAGAGTTAAATGCTTTAATGGGGGACCCGGTGAAGTTATAGGTATTACAACAATTAATACAAACATACCCGAAAAATTCGCGCTGTATCAGAATTATCCAAATCCGTTTAACCCCGAAACACAGATAAAATTTGATGTTCCCAAATCCTCAAATATCAAAATAGCTGTTTACGATATGCTGGGCAGGGAAGTTGCTATACTTGTTAACGGCAAAATGGATCCGGGCGTTTACAACGCTTCATGGAATGCAACTCCTTATGCGAGTGGTGTGTATTTTTATAGATTAACGAGCGATGATTTTGTTAATGTGAAGAAGATGATAGTATTAAAATAATTCCCCTCTCGAGAGGGGTGTCCGGCAACTGCCGGACGGGGTGTGTAAAAAATATATGTAAAAAAGAGACGTCCTTCCACGCCTTACCGAAGGTAAGGGGGGCGTCTCTTTTTTATGACAATAATCATTATTTTGGATTAAAAGATGTGTTATATTTGAAGTGACGAATAAATTATGAGTAAAAATCCTGAATATTACCTAAAACCCAGACAAAAATTTAAAGTTGTATTATTTTTAATTTTAAGTTTTTTGTTTTGCCAAAGTTTAAGCAGCCAGAGCATTTCATGGCAAAGAACTTATGATGGACCATTTCAATGGACTGATATAAGTGAAGATATTTGTGATGCCGGAAATGGTAATTTTTTTATTGTGGGTACGACGAAGAGACCAAATTCATACAGTTCAATTTTTCTTCTAAAAATAGATAAATTTGGTGATACTCTCTGGACAAAATATATTGATACTGCAACCGGCAAAGCACTTACGCCAAGTGGAGATGGCGGTTGTGTAATTACTGGACTTAAAGGAAACGCTTTTACAACAAAGATTGATTCGAATGGAAATACTGTATGGTTCAAAACGTATACAGGAAATATTGTTTTCATAGGCTACGACATTATTAATACAAGTGACAATGGGTATATAATATGTGGGTCTGCTTATTATGATTCTGCTTTTGTCTTTAAAGTTGATTCCGTTGGTGAAATCAAATGGCAACGATTTTATAGTGCAGGTTACAGAAAAAACTATCGAAAAATCATACATGGAATTGATGGAGGGTACGTAATTGCCGGCTACTTAAATAATACCCCCACAGACACTACAAGGGGATTGATTGAGAAGATTGATTCATTAGGTAACGAGATTAATGAAAAAACTTTTATATTAAATGGAAATACAGGCGTATATGATAT
>JABFSP010000374.1 GCA_013140565.1 Ignavibacteria bacterium | reverse complement strand
GTTACTGCTCAAACCGGGTTTAATACAGCTGTAGAATACTTTACCGGGACGTGGTGTCAGTGGTGTCCGTGCAGTCATGCTATTATAGAGAATATTTTAACAAACTTCCCCAATACTGTAGTATTGGCATATCATGGTCCAAGCAATGATCCGTGGACATCTACCGGTTTGCCCATGATCAGTTACTTCGGCGCGAGCGCCTATCCAACAGGTGTTGTAGGAAGAACTTCAGGAATTATTTCCAATACAGGATGGAATAACAGGGTTGTTGTTCAGTCTAACACAGTTCAGCCCGGAGTCAGCATCCAGTTAAATAACAAGAATTATAATTCAGGTAACAGAACTCTGACCGGAAGTATTGTTGTTACTGCGCTGGCAGATTTGACCGGCAGCTATTATATCCATTTAGTTATAACAGAAAACAATTTGGTTTATCCACAGACCGGAAATGGTACATGCCCGGGTAGTGGTACTTATGTACATTTTAATGTCTCAAGAGGTCTTATCACGGGCGCTACAGGTCAGCTTCTCACACCCGCTGATGACTGGACAACCGGACAGACAGCTACTGTACCATTGAATTATGTATTACCTGCCGGTATTATTGAAGCTAACAGCAAATTAAATATAGTTGTTTTCAAAGGTGGTGGCTCTTCACATACTGATCAGCAGATACAGCAGAGTATGAAAACCAATATTATTGATCCCACAGGCATAACAAATGAAAACGAATTAGCAACAAGCTATAGCCTTGGACAAAATTATCCTAATCCGTTCAATCCATCAACAAATATAAAATTCTCAATTCCTAAAGATCAGAACGTAAGTTTAAAGTTCTATAATTCAATGGGTCAGGAAGTTGCAACATATGTTGATGAATTCCTGAAAGCCGGAGTTTACAATGCTGATTTTGACGGATCTAAGTTATCAAGCGGAATTTACTTCTACACTTTAAAAACCGCAGATTTTGTTGAAACTAAGAAAATGATGCTGGTTAAATAACAAAGTTGTTTTAAAATCCCGTTTACGGGACTGGTAAAATAACCAAGCCAAAATGTCACAATTTTTTTAAATGTCTGAAAAGGCAGCTGGAATTTAGCTGCCTTTTTACTTAAAAACCCCTGTTTTTGACCCTTTTTTGATAAATCTTAAATTAGACTTGAAAATTAAAATTAAATAAATTAGTTTTTGGGTTACAAGCTAACTAAATTCAATTAATTTAATATTTATCAGAGAGGATATTAAAATGAAAAAGCATTTACTTATTGTACTTGCCATTATCGCTCTTGTTGGTTTTAAACCAAATGTTTCTGCTCAGTCAGGTTTTAATACTGTATTAGAGTATTGCACCGGTACATGGTGCCAGTGGTGTCCTTGTGGACATGATATCATTAACGGATTCTTGGCGTCATATCCTAATACGATGGTATTAGCATATCATGGTGCAAGTTCTGATCCGTGGAAGGAATACAGTTTACCTATGATTCAGGCTTTTGGTTTTAGTTCTTATCCAACAGGTGTTGTTGGAAGAAGAACAGGCGTTATTTCAAGAAGCGGATGGAATAACCAGGTTGTAGTTCAAACCAATTCAGTTACACCGGGTGTTACTATTGCAGTTAACAACAAAACTTACAATTCCGGTACAAGAACAATTACTGCAGATGTTGTTATAACATCAACATCAGAGCTAACCGGTACATACAATGTTGTGTTTATTTGTACCGAAGATAATCTGATATATTCACAGACTGGTAACGGAAGCTGCACAGGCGGCGGAAACTATGTTCATAAACATGTGGTAAAAGGTTTGGTTAACGGTTCAGCAGGAACACTTGTTAATTCAGCTGATCCATGGGCTAATAATGTTTCATATACAATTCCTTTAAGCTATGTTATACCTAACCATGTTGCTGAAGCTAATGCTAACATGAACATGTTTGTTTACAAAACAGGCGGAAGCATTTCAACTGATCAGACAATTCAGCAGTCAAGAATTATTTCAGTTGTTCAGCCGGTTGGTATTAGCAACGAGACAGAAGTTGCTGAATCATACAGCCTGAGCCAGAATTATCCTAACCCGTTTAACCCGACAACAAACTTCAGGTTCTCAATTCCTAAAGAACAGAATGTAAGTTTGAAGTTCTACAATTCAATGGGTCAGGAAGTTGCAACTTATGTTGATGGTTTCTTAAAAGCCGGTGTTTACAATGTTGATTTCGATGGATCAAGCCTCTCAACCGGAATTTACTTCTACACTTTAAGAACCTCAGATTTCGTTGAAACAAAGAAAATGATGTTAGTTAAATAACATTTTTAAAGTTTAATTTACCCCGCAAAGCGGGAATTTGTGATTTTTTACAGAGCGGGGCAGCAAGCCCCGCTTTTTTTTCAACTTTTATTTATGGAGGTAGTTATGTTTAAAAGAATGTTTTTACTCTTTGCAGCGCTTACTTTTGTTATTTTTATTCAAAATACAAATTCAGAGCCTAGAAGGATGGTACTTGAATTCTGTACAGGCACTTGGTGCGGTTACTGTCCATGCGGACATGCGGCAGCTGACCAGATATTGATCCAGTACCCGAATACAATTGTTATAGCTTATCATGGCTCGAGCACTGACCCATGGAAGGACTTTACCGGCAATACTATAAGATCAATGCTCGGATTTTCGGCTTACCCGACCGGTGTTTTTGACAGAACAAATCACCCTGGTAATAACGGCGCGCCGTATCCGTATGTTACTTCAAATATGTGGGTATCTTACGCGCAAAGCCGCTATAACAGCACGCCTAACAGTCGTGTTGATGCAGTTGTTACCGCAACCGGTTATAATACAACAACAAGAGAGTACACGGCTACAATTCAAACAACGGCAAATGTAACATTAACGGGGCAGTACAAAATTGTTTATGTATTAACCGAAGATAACGTTGTTTACCCGCAGTATTTTTATGCTTCATGCGGCTCGCCGGTTGGCTATCACAATGATTATGTTCATATGGATATTGCCAGGATAGTTATCAACGGCGCAACAGGCGAAAACCTGAATACAGGCACATGGAACCAGAACCAGGTAATTACAAAAAGTATTTCAACAATTCTTGATGCTTCCTGGGTTCCCGCTAACTGCAACGTAAATATTATCGTTTATAAAGATTCCTCAGATCTGTTCTTTGGAACAGTTGAGCAGGGTACAAAACAGGGAGTTACCAGCCTTGTCGGAATTACTTCAAATAACAATGAAGTGCCCGAGAAATATTCACTTAACCAGAATTATCCAAACCCGTTCAACCCTACAACCAATATTCAGTTTACAATTCCAAAAGACGGATTTGTAACATTACGGGTGTTTAATTCATCGGGTCAATTAGTTGAGACTTATACCGATGGTTTTATGAGCGCAGGCAGTTATAATGTAGATGTTGACGGCACACAGCTTTCAAGCGGAATCTATTTCTATACTTTAACAGCAGGTGATTTCAGGGAAACAAAAAAAATGATTCTGATTAAATAACGGCGTTATTAAGCATATTTTTAGAAAAAGGGGCTGGTTAGCCCCTTTTTTATATTAGTAAATAACATCCGGAGTAGTTATTTTTGTTGAAATTAACTTATCGAAATATGAAAAAGATAATTCCATTTATTGCTGTTCTGGTTCTGGTACTGACGGCCGATATTACGCACTCACAGTTTGTACGCAAAGTGCTTTTTGAAGAAGCTACCAATGCTTCATGCGGACCGTGTGCTGCGAATAATCCGTATTTAAAGGCTTACCTTGATGAAAAAGGTGATTCAATAATTGCAATTAAATACCATGCTAGTTTTCCGGGTATTGACCCGATGTACAATCACAATCCGACACAAAATGCAGAGCGTTACAGCGCATACTACGGCATGAATGCTATGCCATGGCTGAATTCAGACGGTATCATAAATGATATATGGCCGTTTACAGTTGCAAATTTAAACAACGGTTTTTATGGCAGGCTTGCAATTCCCGCGCCGCTTTCTATTACAGTATCTGACCAGAGAATTCCCGGTGATTCAATAAGAGCAACAGTAAATATTAACCTTCCTTCAAACCTACCCGCGGGCAATTACAAATTGCGTGTAATGGCAATTGAAAAATGGGTTATTTATACATCGCCTCCGGGCTCAAATGGTGAGACCATATTTGAGCACGTATTCAGAAGGGCTTACCCCAATACTGCAGGTACTACTTTTAACGGAACAGCGGGCACTCAGCAGTTTATATTTACATATAAAAAGGATCCCGTGTGGAAAGATACTTCAATGATAACAATTGCGTTCATACAGAACGATAATAATAAGGAAGTACTGAATTCGGGAAAAGGCACATATTTCCCGGTGGGGATAAACAACAATAATACGGGTATTCCTTCTGATTATTCGCTTTCCCAGAACTATCCTAATCCGTTCAACCC
>JABFSP010000290.1 GCA_013140565.1 Ignavibacteria bacterium | reverse complement strand
CGTTATTACATTACTAACAATACAAGTTATATTTGTAGAACATTTTTAGGGGGACAACTATCATGCAAAACATTCGTGAGAGAGAATCACTTCAGAATCTCATTGAAGTTCTTAACCACAGGAACAAAGAGCTGAAACTGCTTTACGAAACATCCCGCTTTTTTTCAACCACACTTGATATCAACGAACTGTACAACAAGCTGTTTGACGTGCTCTGCAATATTGTGGACCTTCAGGATATGTTTGTTGCGCGCTTTGATGAAAGCCAGCGGAAGATAAAGTATATCTTCCTCAGGAGTGTGCTCGAAGACAAGCACATAGATGTATCAGTAATACCCGAAATACCGCTTGCCCCGGAAGGCAAAGGAATACTCAGCGAAGCTATACGCAGAAATGATACAATTATAGTGAAGGATTACCAGAAACGCCTTGAGCACTCAAAGGTGAAGTACCATATCACCAACACGGGTACACTTGCCGAAGAAGATATGGGCAAGGAATATGTCATTGAAACAGCTATGATAGTACCGATAAAGCTGAATGACAAGATCCTTGGTTTTATCACACTGATGAGCAAGAACAAAAATGAATTTGATGAGCGCAACCGCGCATGGATAGAAACAATGGTGAACCAGGCTGCTATTGCAAATAAGAATGCGATATTATACAGTGAAGTTTTAACCGATGCCAAAGAGAACGATAAGCTTGCGGAATCTTTAACAAAGGTAAGCAAAGAGCGCGAGCTTCTTGCTTATGAAGCTTCAAGCAGGGTTAAAGAAAATATGAAGATAATATCTTCACTGCTGCAGTTCCAGTCAGATTACGTTAAGGACCCGGTATATAACGAGTACTTTAAAATAGCGCGCTCACGCGCACAGGTGCTTGCAATGATACAGGATAAACTGTACGGCGGCGGCAGTATTACCGATATTGAAATAGAAAGTTTTCTTCATACGCTTATTCCGCACCTGTATGAGACGTTCGATATCAACCTGAACAGGATATCAACATACATAAATGTTAAGCATGTTTACCTGCCTGTTGATAAGGCAATAACCTGCTCAATGATAATCAACGAGCTGCTCAGCAATTCACTTCTTCATTCATTCCCCAATAAGAAAAAGGGGAATATTACCATAGATATGCATGAAGAAAAGGACGGTAAGTATTATCTTTCAGTTCGCGATAACGGAATGGGTGTAATCTCACCCAAAGGCAGGCCGCATTCATTCAGTATGGTACTTGTTGGTATGTTCGTCAAGAACCTGGGCGGTACATTTGATATAGACCGTAAGACGGGTACAAAGGTAGTTATTAAGTTTTAGTTAGTTGAGAACAAACACCGTTTGTTCGAAATCCGGCGAAGACGGATTGAGAATTGACAATTGACAGTTAAGAAATGTAAGTTCAGTAAAATAAAATTGGGGCTTAGGCCCCAATTAATTTTTTTTAACTTACTTTCGCTTTCACATTCAGTTTCACATTTCACATTTCACACTTCACGTTTGACGTTTGACGTTTTCATTTTTTCATTCTGCTTTGCGCCTTATACAGATCATTTAGAATATCTTCAGGAACCGGGTCGCCGTCTTCAATTTTATAGTAAGCGATATGGATATGCGTTTTGCCTCTGATAGCCTTGCGTCCGGTTCTGCCAATGTATCCAATTCTATCGCCGGCTTTTACAAATTGCCCCGGCTTAACAAAAACACTGTCAAGATGCGAGTAGTAGAAAATAGCTTCACTTTCGGGATCGAAGAGTTTGATGTAATTACCGCTTCTGAGGAAATCAGCCCTGAACCATGTATCGTATGTAGAAAGAATTATCCCCGTTACCATTGCAATGGCAGGCACCTGCCTGCCGGTAGAATCTTCAAAACTGTTTGTATCCTTATCAATAATAAAAATATCATGTGCCGGATGACCTTTAAATTCACCACCCTGAAAATAACTGAAGAACTCATCTTTGTAATCTTTGCCGTCGGAGCGGTAGGAGTACCATGTGAAATCACTCATGGGGAAGACCCAGTCGCTGCGCTTCGTGCCCGGTGTATTGTAGGACTTGAATTCCTGCTTGCCCAGCTTGACGTACATCATAATGGAATCCATGGCAGCATCTTCATCTATCTTGCGGTCACGGATAAGCTGGTCTGTTTTATGCCAGCGCTCAAACACACTTTGCGTAAATACCGTGGAAGTCAATATCAACAAAAGAAAACAAAGTTTCAGGAAGTTCGTTATCATATAAATTAATTAAATTGAAATTATGAATTGTATTAAAAGAAATAAACTATTATAATTAGGTAACTTATAGCCCTCGAATTACTGAATGGACGAAAGAAATAAATTATCCTATTTAGAACAGCTGACAAATCTTACATTTGACTACACTTATTTACTTAAAGTAGAATCAAATGATGAGATCGTACCCGAAATAATAGTTGGTTCGTTTGAAAATATTACCGGCTACAGCCTGGAGGAGCTCCGCGAAAAGAACTTTTTCCTCAGCATAATTTACGAAGAAGACCTTGTTACTTTTTTGGATTACTGGGGAAATATTATCAGCGGAAAACCCGAAACAATAATAACAAGGATTCTTACCAAATTAAATGAAATAAAATGGGTAAAGATATATTCTAAACCTATTGTAGATGAGCCATCCGGCAATATAACTATGATCGTAGGCGCAGTTCAGGATATCACTGAACAGAAACTTATGGAGGAAGTATTAAAGGAAAGTGAATCAACATACAGGTCACTTCTTGAAAGTATGGGTGAAGGTATAATTCTTGCGGATAATAATGATCATATATTATATGTAAATAAAAAGTTCACTGAAATGGTGAATTACACTAAGTTTGAAATGGTAGGGAAAATTGGATATAATTTATTCGTTGATCCGTCTGAACGAAACAGGATCATGGTCAAAAATAAGCTCCGGGAGTCGGGTGTAACAGATACATATGAAACAATTTTTATCAAAAAGAATGGCGAGAAAATGGATGTTGTTATAAGCGGAAGCCCTTTTAAAAATGCACAGGATAAAGTTATCGGATCAATAGGCGTTATCAATGATATTACGGAACACAAAAAAAATCTTTCGAGGATAAAGAAACAAAAGGATGAAATTGATATTCTATACCAGGCAGGCAAGCTGTTATCAATGAACCTTGATGTTGATTCAATTTTCAATACAGTTTTTGATGTAATATCGGGTGTAGTGGATTTTTCAGAGCTCTTTGTTGCAAAGTACTCCAAAGAAGAAAAGCTGATAAAGTATATATACATGCGAAGTATAAACGGAGCAGATCCTGTTGATGTGAGTCAGGTGCCTGCTATTCCGCTGGCTCCTGAAGGCTTCGGTATAATCAGCGATGTTATCAGGAAATCTACACCAATGATCCTGAATGATTACCAGGAAACCCTGAAAAAGTCCAAAACCCTGGTTAAAGTATCTGTAACCAGGAAACAGGAATTTGCAGAAGACAAGGAAAGTGTTTCAAAACCGCTTTCAGCCATTATTGTTCCAATAAAACTTGATGATGAAGTTATCGGTGCGATTCAGCTCTATTCGCAGAATAAAGATGCATACAATTCAGAACAGCTGGTATTCCTTGAAGCGCTGATGCACCAGGCATCACTTGCATATCATAACGCGATGCTCTTCCAGCAGGCACAGGAAGAGATAAAAGTAAGGAAACGGGCAGAGGAAGAGCTGACTGTATCTTTGAATGAAAGAGAATTGCTCCTGAAGGAAATACATCACAGGGTAAAGAATAATCTGCAGGTGGTTTCCAGCCTGCTTAAGATGCAGTCAGAAAAGATAAGTGATAAAGTCGTTAGAAAATATTTCCTTGAAAGCAGGGATAAGGTAAATGCAATTGCGCTTATACATGAACAGCTTTATAAGATGAGAGATCTAAGCAGGATAAATTTTTCTGAATATATAAACTCTTTGGTTGATAACATGAAAGTGATGCATACTCTTAATGAGCCCGTTACAATAAACGTTTTTGCGGAGGAACTTACACTGCCAATTGATATCGCAATGCCCTGCGGGCTGATATTGAATGAACTTATGCTGAATGCTTTAAAACATCCATTCAGCAGTGACTTTGTTGACGCGAAAATTGATGTTGAATTTTCATATGATAAATCCACTGATAATTACAAACTCATTGTAAAAGATAACGGCAAAGGTTTCCCTGATGATATTGAATTATCTTCCCATGATACCATGGGGCTAAAACTGATAAATACCCTGACAAATCAAATTGACGGAAAAATAGAATTGATAAGGGAAAACGGAAGCAGAATAATACTCGAATTTCCGCCTTCAAGTTATTTTGAGAGATTTTAAAATTTTTCAGCAGATACTAGTTAAGTATCCCGGCGGCAATTCTTTCTTCAATTTCTGATTTATCTTTTCCGGATAGCTTATGCTTCGCATTTGGGTTTTCCTTCAGTTTGTAATACGCAAGTATTGAGCTGGCTACCAGAATAATTCCGCTTAAAATGAACATAAAATCAATGCTTGTTACAGATGCGATAAAACCGCTTGAAATGGGTCCAAGCAGGTTACCAAGCATTGTAAAACTGGAAGCAATTCCCATTACACCGCCTTTTTTATGAGCCGGAATGCATTTGTTTATGAAAGAGAAAAGTGAAGGCATAACGCCTCCGATACACAGGCCAAGCAGCGCCCGGATAGGCACAAGTTCCCAAACACCGGTTGTGACAACATGGAGCGCATAACCAACACCGGCGCCAACAAGCGCCCATGCAAGGTTCTTCCTGATTTCGTGCCTGTCATTAAGTTTGCCCCAGAAAGAAGATGATATAACCTGGAAAAGTCCAACGACCCCGAATATTGAACCCGTTATTGTCGCCAGGTAGGCTGTTTGACCAACTTTGTTTTCTATGAACAGGGCAAAGAGGGGCTGAATCATTGATATTGCAGCCGCCGAAATAACTAAAAGCAGTAAGGCGTATTTCAATCTTTGGTGCTTAAAAACAAATGTGTAATTATCCCAAATGTTAGTTTCTTTGCTGCGTTCTTTGTTGATCTCTTTAACGAAAAAGAAAACAAGTATGCCGCTAACTGCACACATTGCAGATGTAATGAAGAAAACATTTCTGTAACCGAATGCATCCGCCATTAGTCCCCCAATAAACGGACCAAGCAGATTACCTGCAGCGGTTGAGCTTGCAAGAAACCCGATCGCATATCCTGATTTTTCCTTTGGGGTGTTTGATGAAACCAGCGCAAGCGCTGCGGCAATGAAGCCGCTGAGGGCTCCCTGCACCATCCTGAAAATAAACAGCTGCGTTACATCCTGCGAGAAACCGATGAGCAATTGCGAAACAGCCAGCCCGAAAATTGCGCGGAGCACCATTTTTTTCTTGCCAACCCTGTCGCCAAGCCATCCCCAAATGGGTGTGGCTATTACCGCCGTTATGAAAACGCCCGAGAATACAAGTCCGCTCCAGCGTTTCACTTCAGAGATCTCTGTTACCCCGAGATCTTTGACAAATAAAGGCAAAAAAGGAATAACCATGCTCATTCCTACCATTGCAATTAACTGCGCTGACCAGATAATGTAAAGATTTTTACGCCAGCTTATTTCCAATAGTGTTCCTTATCATTCTAAAATTCATCTATAAATGTAACTTTCATACAAAAATAATGATTCCAATGGAGCTTTTAAATGTTTAAATTTTGCATACTTTTTAATAAACTTTGCTATAAATTTGTAATAATTAAATAAATTTTCCCGGTAAATTGTCTAAACAAAGAAAGTATTTTGTTTTTATTCTTATCTTTTTTGTGCTTTACTGTTTTTTCCTGAGCTGGAGTTTTCTGTTCCAGAATGTAGATGACGCATATATTTCCTACAGATACGGAAAAAACCTTATGGAAGGTAAAGGATTGGTTTATAACCAGGGAGAGTATGTTGAAGGTTATACTAATTTTTTGTGGACAATAATTACAGCACCTTTCACACAGGTAAAGACAGTAGACGTATCTATATTTTCCAGTTCACTTGGTTTATTGTTATCAATGGTAAATATTTTGCTTGTAGCATTGATCTCAAGGAAGTTTAACGGCAAACTTTCAGGTTATTTAAAGTACCTTATACTTTTGCCTCCTTTGTTTCTTGCGCTTGATAACTCTATAGCGTTTTGGGCGATTGGCGGGATGGAATTCCCGATGTACACCCTTTTTATTCTCGGGATAGTCTATAACTATTTCAATATAAACGAACACAGAAAACATCTGTATTACCTGATCACATTTATCATGTTTTGCACACTCACAAGACCTGAAGGAAACATGATAATTGTAATTACGCTTGCACATATGTTCCTTTTCAGAAAACATATAAACAATTTTTGGAAGGTCTTTTTTATGATCACAGCAGCATACGCATTGTTTTGTGCGGCATATTACGGTTTTAAATATCTTTTCTACGGGCAATTGATACCAAATACATTTTATGCCAAGGGCGTTACTGATTTTGGCATGAATTTGGTATTGGGTACAAAATATCTTGCAATGTGTATTGGCACAAGGATATATATATTTATATTCATACTTTTTATTCCGTTCAAAAAAGCTTTTGGTGACCTCAAGCTTTCTTATTTGCTGGGATTTGTGCTGATATATATAATCTATCTTATTGTTGTTGGTGGTGACTGGATGATAGCTAACCGATTATTTGTCCCGATTGTGCCGATGTTGTACATTTTGAGTACGATAGGTTTTTTGAATGTAATATACAAAATCAGTCAGTATCTGAATAATGAAAAAAAGGCATTGAAAATTGCCAATACTACATCTGCCATACTTGCTGTGTTGTTATTTGTGCTGACACTGAGCCTGCTTGAATACAAGCAGCTGATCATAAAAGATAACAACGCCAGGTATGAGTTGCAGTGGTCTATGTTTGGTAAATGGCTTAAGATGAATGTTGACCCGAATACGGTTATAGCTGTTGGCCCGGCGGGCAAGATACCTTATTATTCCGAGTTGTATACAATTGATATGTGGGGACTTAATAATGACTACATAGCGAAAACAAACTCAAAGCGCTTGCAGGCAGGTCACAAGAAATTTGATATTGACTATGTACTCTCACTTAATCCTGAATTTATTATCGGGTATGCTGGATTCACTGATGCTGATATTGCACCAAGGTACGAAAAATTCAATGCCCCTGAAGATGAGTATAAATGCGACGATGTTGTGTTCAGGTTAAAACCGCAATTTTTAATCAAATAATGAGTGATAAAAAGATCAAAAAGGCGTTTATATTAGCTGCTGGGTTTGGCTTGCGGTTGAGACCTTTGACCGATAGTATGCCTAAAGCTCTGGTTCTATACAAAGGAAGACCAATGATTGAAAATGTGATCGATAAGCTTACCTCATACGGTATCGATGAAATATACATAAACACACATCATCTGGCGGAAAAAATGAATGAGTATTTTTCCCAAAGAACAGGAATGGGAAACATTACTCTTATACATGAATCCCAAATCCTTGGAACGGGCGGTGCTATAATGAATGCTTCAAGAAACCTATCGGATGCAGATGATATTTTGATATATAATACGGATGTTGATTGCAATTTAGATATTGGAAATTTCTTTGAATTTCATTTAAAGAACAGAGGGATTGCCACTTTATGTGTTCAACGGCGAGCTACATCCAGATATTTGCTCTGCAGTTCTTCCGGAAAACTTGAAGGAAGAACTGAAAACGGTGAAAATATAATATACACTTTACATAAAGGCGAAATTTTGGAAAGAGCTTTTTGTGGAATTCACATAATAAATAAACGAATATTTGATGTTTTGGGACAAAACGATCAAAATTTCGAGATAATTCCCGCATATATGAATATTATAAAAAATAACGAGAATATTTATACATATGATATTACTGAAATATACTGGAAGGATCTTGGAATACCTCAAAACCTGTAATTATACCCTAACATCAATATTTTAAATAAAGTTATGATTTCCAAAAACAAAGTGGAAAATATTTCCAGATAAAATTCATATAACTATTTGCATAAATTGACAGTATTTGTTATATTAGTAGTAATTGGGGGAATCAAAAAACAATTAAAAGGAGAACAAAAAATGAAAAAATCAATTCTGTTGATTTTATTCGGTGTATTTTTCATTTCTAACATTTATTCGCAGTCAAGCTCGGATAAAAATAGAGAAGCAAATCCGGAACAGCAGTATGTTCAGGACAATTCTGAAAGAGCTCAGTTATGGAATAGGATGATCCAGGCTAAGTTTGACGGAAACGAAGAGCTGCATGCTCAGTTGAACAAAGAATATTTTGCAAAATACCCTGATCTAAACCAGGCTCCAATAAATAATGATGCTCCTTTCGCACAGGGACCGGAAACACCGCAGCCACCTTTTCAGGGTGATTGGGGTTCGGGTGATATCCGCGTTGCAGCAGGAGACATATTGTTCCAGTCAGGTTCAAATAACTTTCAGGCTGGTTACGAATTGGAAGTTGACAGTTTAGGTAATAAGTATGTTGGTTATATTACAAGAGACAGGGATAGTCTTGTTGTATATAAATCAACTGACCAGGGTTTGACATGGGTTAGAATAAACAGAATTAACCCGGGTGGAACTAACAAATGGCATTCATTTGATATGTTCATCACAGATTCAGCAAATGTATTCCGTATCGGTATTGCAGCAAGCAGAACACCAACTTCATCTTCATGGATCGGTGAATTATACTGGATGTCAATGAGAGATGACGGTTCAGGTTTTCGCGCACAGGTTGTACTTGCAACACCGCCAAATTTTGGTTTTGTAAATCCTTCTATCACTAGTGATGGATGGGATTACTCTGCAGGATCAACATATTGGTATATTGCTTACCAGAGAGTGGACGCAGCCGGTCTAGGCAGTCAGTGTCTTGCAGCTATGACTACAAACTGGGGATATGCATTCCAGCACGATACGGTCAGGAATACATTTAATGATTTCCATCTTGATATTGAATACAACGCTGTAGGAACTGATTCAATTTATGTTGTTTTCACAAATGACATTACTGCATCAGATCCAAACCTCAGGATAATGAGAATCTCCTTAGGTAACTTCGGCTCAGCTACTGGATGGACACAGTTTAATGTTGCTACAGCTTTACCTGATTTTGACGGCGAACTTGCAGTAAACAGGAATGATGGAACAATGGGTCTGGTTTATACCGTAGGTAATTCAAATCTTGACGTTGTGGCAAGATATACTGATGGCTCAACATATTGGGGAACTGTAGTAAACGTATCTGCAACGGCTGGAAATGAATCCAGAGCCAGAATTGACAATGTTGAAAGACAGGGTGCATTCAGAATTATATTTGTATCAGCAGGTACAAAGGATACTGTTATTTACACAAGCGGATTCACAATCCCGGCATTATCAGGCAGAACAATTGTTAATGCAAGCACAACATCCAATGCAAGTACTTCAACTTCTCCTGATATCGCAGGTTTCCGTACAGGACCGGGTGCTTTTGGAGCAGGTGCAATATTTTCACTTGTCGGACCAACAGATATTTATTATGATGGTTCTAATATCACTCCGACAGGTATTAACCAGAATGGAAACGAAATTCCGGCTTCATTTAACTTAAGCCAGAATTACCCCAATCCGTTCAACCCGACAACAAATATAAACTTTGCAATTCCTGTAAACGGATTTGTTAAATTAGTTGTATTTGATATGCTCGGCAGAGAAGTTGCAACAATAATTAACAATGAAATGACCGCCGGAAGCTATGTTGCTGATTTCAATGCTGCAAGCCTTGCAAGCGGTATTTATTTCTACAAATTGACTTCAGGTGATTTTACTTCGACAAAGAAAATGATCCTGGTAAAATAGTATTACATAGTTTTAAATTTGTACTGCCCCCATAGAAATATGGGGGTTTTTTTATTAAATGCAGTTAATTTTGATTTGAATAACATAAGATTTACAAGTATATTTATGTAATATTTTTAAAAATTTAACATTATTTTATGAAACCATGGGCATTAATTTTAGGCGCTTCGAGCGGATTTGGCGGAGCAGTAGCTCTGGAGCTTGCTAAGCATGGGTACAATATTTTCGGTGTTCACTTAGATAGAGCAATTACTGTCCCGGATGTTAAAAGTCTTATAAAGAAAATTGAGCATACTAAGCAGCATGCTGTTTTTTTTAATATTAACGCTGCAGATGCTATAAAACGCAACGAAGTTCTTGACGAAATAACAGAACGTCTCAGCGGACACGAAAAAGGAAGCATTAAAGTACTGGTTCATTCACTGGCTTTTGGAACCTTGAAACCGTTTATTGCAAAAACACAGGCTAATTGTATATCACAGGCGCAGATGGAAATGACTCTTGATGTTATGGCAAACTCACTTGTTTACTGGACCCAGGGCCTGATCTTCCGAAACCTGCTTGCAGAAGGCGGCAGGATATTTACTTTAACCAGTGCCGGCTCACATTCAGTGATCCCGTCTTATGGTGCAGTATCTGCTGCAAAAGCAGCTTTGGAAGCACACACAAGACAGCTTGCATACGAGCTTGCGCCAATGAAGGTGACTGCAAATTCAATTATGGCTGGTGTAACAGATACTCCGGCTCTGCAAAAAATTCCCGGAGCAAAAAATATGATCGAATCAACCAAGCTTAAAAATCCACAGGGCAGGTTAACACACCCCGAAGATGTTGCCAAAGCTATATTAATGCTTTGTTCAGAAGAAGCGGGCTGGATATCAGGTAACCTGATAGGTGTTGATGGAGCTGAGGATATAATTAACTTTACAGGCGAGAGGGTTGCGCATCATATAAAATAACATGAGTTTTATATAACAATACACTCTTTTATTAATAACATATCTAAATTATACAGTTTATGTTCGAATTTGGATTTACTGAGGAGCAGCTTATGCTCCGTGAAATGGTTCGCGATTTTGCTGTAAATGAACTCAAACCAATTGCACAGCAAATTGATCAAAACGAAAAAATCCCTGCCGAAATAATTAAAAAATTAGCTGAACTTGGTCTCCTTGGAGCTGCTATACCCGAAGAATATGGAGGGGGTGGATTTGGAGAAGTTGGATACTGCATAATGCAGGAAGAAATTTCCCGGGCTTGCCTATCAACCGCAACATTTATCGGAGCTCATCAATCCATTGGTACTAATGCAATTTATCTTGGCGGAAGCGAAATGCTTAAGCAGAAATATGTTGTGCCGCTTGCTAAAGGTGAAAAAATAGGGGCATTTTGTCTAACTGAAGTACAGGCTGGTTCTGATTCGTTTAATGTAAAGACTACTGCTGAACTTGATGGAGATGAATGGGTTATTAACGGTGATAAGATGTGGATAACAAACGGCGGACTGGCTGATATTATTTCTGTTTTCGCCAGAACTCCAAAAGGCGTTACCGCCTTTGTAGTTGAAACGAGTATGCCGGGTTTTACCGCCGGTCCACCGGAAAAGAAAATGGGTATAAGGGGAAGTACAACTAATGCCATTACTTTTGATAATGTCAGGGTTCCCAAAGAAAATATGATTGGTACAGAAGGAAGGGGATTTTTAATAGCAATGAAAACCCTTGATGCCGGAAGACTGGGGCTTGGCGCAGCAACACTTGGTGCTGCAAAGGAAATGCTTGAGATGTCTTCGAGATACGCAAAAGAACGCATACAGTTCGATCACCCCATTAGTCATTTCCAGGCAATTCAGTTCATGCTTGCTGAGATGGCAACTACTATTTATGCCATGGAATCTATTATTTACAGGACTGCAGTTGATTATGACCTGAAGAAGAATATCAGTATGCACTCAGCGATGGTAAAGCTATTTTGCTCCGAAGGTCTGGATAAAGTTGTTGACCATGCTGTACAGATCCACGGAGGTATGGGCTATTCAAGAGAGTACCCCATAGAAAGATTCTACAGGGATTCAAGGATAAACAAGATCTTTGAAGGAACAAACGAAATACAAAAAGGTATTATAGCCCGTGATGTTTTGAAACATAAAGGGGTTATGTAACACAGAAGTAAGGTAATTCTAAAAGTAATTAAATTATAATGAAAAAATCACTCGTTTATATTTTCTTCTTTATTATGTCCGTTAGTTTGATCGGATGCCTTACGGTTGAAACCAAGGAATACACTTTCAAACTTAAAGACGGCAAATCTGGTTCCGGAAAGATAAAGTACATTAATATTATGCATACAATGGACTCAGCTTCGACTGTTGAAGCCGAATATGAGGACCTGATGACAAATTACATGAATGGTAAAAAACCAGAAGATGAAATGCTTGGTGTTAAAAATGTTAAGAAACGTCTGTTTGAAGAAGATAATCATTTATGCGGAGAGATAACCTTTGAATTTGACGATATCACATCATTGAAGTTTTTCAGTTATAAAGATAAGGTATGGACATATTCATTGGGAGGCGGTAGTTTTTTTGGAGGAAGTGAAACTTATTTTTCATCAAACGGAACGTTTGGCGGTGAAAACATGCCGGTAATTTTCTGGGATGGTAATGAGGATGAATTTAAGTTCAAAACCACAATTGCGCAGAATGATAAAAAGAACGAAAGTCTGCTTGATATCTGGAAAAAGAACAAATAACAAATATCAAATAACAGTTATAATATTATGTTTAATAAGACGTCTCATCGGGACGTCTTTTTTATGTAAACAAAGAAAAGAAGGGGACAGATACAACCTGTTATTTTGCTGCAAAACCTGCTTCAAGCTTTTCTACCCGCCTGCGCAGATCTTTACTCCTGTATATCATCTGAAAAATAACCGCGGATAAAAATAAAATTATGCTGATAAAGAAAAAACCAATCCTGTAAAAGATGATTACCAATTCATTTAAAGGGTTGTAGATATTTTTAACAAATACTTCACTTTTTGTACGCTGGTATTTATTTTCATCAATCTGGTCACTTGAGAATATATTTTTGATCTTTTCTATCTGCAATTGAACCTTTTTTACACTGAAGAGCATATCGTCTATACGGCTATCAATGGAATCCATTGAGGCCTTTTTTACCCCTGCTGTTTCAAGAGTCTTGACCGAATAATTATTGAATACGGGTTTGGTTACTGTACCGCCCAGAATCACGGTCAAAAATAGTAAACCAGCTACACCATACAAGACTTGATATAAATTCTTCATTTTTCCCTCAATTGATATAATTTACAGCAAATTATATAACAAATAAATTGGCTGAATTTATCCAGTTTATTGCAATTGAATAACTCATAATATATCGGTAAATTTGTGCAAATAAGGGAAAATTGATGATTTTCTTATAATTGCACCTGTAGCTCAATTGGATAGAGCATCTGACTACGGATCAGAAGGTTTGGGGTTCGACTCCCTACAGGTGTACAAAAAAGCAGGCATAACGCCTGCTTTTTAAATAATAAACAATATGGAAAGAAAAGAACAAGTTGATATGATTATCCGCTATTTATGGGATATTCAAAGACGTGTTCAGTTGTGGAATTTTATCTTTGGTAAAGATAGTTCTCAAGCTAAAGTTGATGAATTTACTGAATATTTTACTGGCTGGATTAATTATGATTTACAGCAGTGTCTTGAAACAAAGATATTAGTAGATTTAAGAGGACTATTTGATAAATCTGAAAATACTGTAATTAGTCTTTATAAAGTTTATTCAAAAGAACAATTAAAAGATGCTATTGAAGCCTATACAGATATTTCTAAATTCACTAATACCAGTATCACACATAAGAACCATAAAGCTCAATATTCTTATACATTTGCAGATATTAATAAAACCATTAATTCTATCCAAAAAGTGATAAATGATAATGAAACATTTGATACGTTGTGGGAAATAGATTATATCATGGGTTGTGATTTAGAACATTTATATGAAAAGGTTCAACGAGTAAATAGAATTGAAAAAGTTAGAAAAAAATCTTAAACTAAATTTGGAAAACAAAAAGCCTTTAGAATATGTGTTGGATTGGTTGGAAGAACATCTAACTAAGCTCCAAGAAGATTTATCATTTTGTTTACTACATAGATTACCAACTTATGCTAGAACAGATATAGATGAAGATTATCAAAAAGATAATTCTGGAAATTTCAAAAAAAGGCTGCCTTTTTCGGCAGCCTTTTTATTTATGGTAAATAACAAGTTATCTCACTTCACAAGTACAAACTTTTTTGTATCCCGAAACAAACCTGCTTCAATTGTATAGAAGTAAATTCCACTTGAATGATCCGTGCCATCAAACTCAATATTATACCTGCCTGCCGGCTTAAACTCGTCTAATAAAATAGCGGCTACTCTTCCTGCAGCATCATATACTTTAATTGATACCGTTTGCGATACCGGTAACGAGTATTTTATAGTTGTTACCGGGTTAAAAGGATTGGGATAATTTTGCTCAATTGAAAAACTTTCCGGTATAAGATTATTTACAGGTTGAATCCCTACAAGTTGTGAATATTTTATTAAAGCAATGTCGTCATTTGTTCCAATACCGGGACTTGTGCCGGTAACGTACACGCTACCGTTAGTACCAAGTATCACGTCATAGGCAATATCGCTGTTATTACCGGGTCCGTTGTAAATTTGTACCCATTGCTGAGCGCCGGATGGATTATATTTTATTGTTGCGTAATCACTATTTGTTCCTATCCCTGTGCTATGGCCTGTTACATACACACTCCCTGTAATATCTACATCCATTGAATAAGCGATGTCACTGCTGTTGCCAGGTCCGTTGTAGCCTGAGCTCCATTGAAAAACACCTGCGGAATTATATTTTGCAGTTGCAAAATCGTTAGAACCTCCGGCCACTTCTCTGCAACCTGTAACATATACATTTGCCGCGCCATCCAGTTTTACACAAAAAGCGATATCCTCCCCGTTTGCGGGACCGTCATATCTTGTTACCCATTGCTGTATGCCCGCGGAGTTATATTTTATTATTACAACATCAAGATCAGTACCGGCCCCTTCACTTCCGCCGGTAACATAGGTATTACCTGAGCCATCCACTGCTATAGAAAGAGATATATCTTCTCCGTTGCCAGTTCCGTTATAGCCAATTGCCCATTGCTGCACACCAACTGAATTATATTTTATCACACCATAATCCTGAGTCCCGCTGTTTCCTTCTTTGGGTCCAGTGATATATACGTTTGCTGAAGCATCCAGAACTAATGAATAGGCTGCATCATCGCCGCTTTGCGGCCAGTCGACCCTAACCACCCACTGTACTATTCCGGATGAGTTATATTTTATCGTTGCATAATCATAGCCGGTACCGCTGCCGAAGCTTGTGCCCGTAACATATACATTTCCTGAAACGTCTGAAGCTAATGAATAAGCGATATCGTCAGCGTTCCCGGGACCGTTGTATCTTTGAGCCCATTGCTGAATTCCTGATGAATTGTACTTAACTGTGGCATAATCATTGCCGGTGCCGCTTCCCACGCTGTAACCTGTGATATAAACATTTCCTGCGCCGTCAACTGCTATTGCGGTAGCCCAGTCTTTATCGTTGCCGGGTCCGTTATAAGATGCACTCCATTGAACGACACCGGAAGGATTGTATTTGATTGTTATATAATCTTTATCATTTGCACCGGTTCTATAACCGGTAATGTATACATTCCCGGCTGCATCCACAGTTGCTGAAGATGAGCCGTCACTCCCGTTAGCAGGTCCGTTATATCTGGAAGCCCACTGTTCTGTTACCTGTGAAACAGATTGAGATACATATAAGAAACAAACTGTGATTAGTAATTTTAAAATTTTCATTTTAGTGCTCCTTCAAATTATTATTTTATTAACATCATTTTTTTTGTTTCAATGAAGTTCTTTGTTTCAAGTTTATAAAAGTAAACGCCGCTGGCTAAATGTGTTCCGTCAAAGTTTATATCATAACTTCCCGGCTGCAACTTTTCATTAACCAGGGTTGTAATTTCTTTTCCCAGTATATCATATACAATGATCTTTGATTCCGATAATTCGGTGATATGGAACCGGATAATAGTTTTGGGATTAAATGGATTCGGGTAATTCTGTTCCAGTGAGAACCCGGTTGGAATAATATTGGATATCAGCTCCGTTGAAGTAATTATTCCGCCGATGTTTGCTATATATCCCATGGGACCACAGACATAGGCATTTACGGCAGTCGGCATAAAGCAATCCCCAAGCTCCATATCCGAAAGCTCAGGCTGGTTAACCCATGTTATACCCCCGTTCAGCGTTCTAAGTCTTGTACCTCGCTCGCCAATACAAACACCGCTTGATGAAGACCCGAAATGAATTGAATAAAGATAGTTTGTTGTGCCTGTCGTTAATGCAGTCCAGTTTGTACCGCCGTTTGTAGTCGCAAGTATAGTGCCATTTTCGCCGCAAGTATAACCCTGACTGTTGTTCAAAAAATAAACGGAATATAATTCACTTGTTGTGCCTGTTGACTGCACATTCCAGCTTAAGCCGCCATTAGTTGTTTTCTCCATAAAACCGCTGAACCCGCACGCCCATCCCGTTTGCGCGGAAACAAAATAGATCTGTTTTACAGACACAGTAAATAAATGCGCGGGCTGCCAGTTAAGGCCTGCATTTGTGGTCTTAAACAGTATTGTGCTGTTCCCGCTTTCAGTTAATCGTTTTTCAGAAATCGGGTTTGCTGTTACCGGACTTATACCAAGTACCCATCCTGTTGAAGCATCGGCAAATGTAATTGATGAGAGTGCGGATATATTGTCAAATGTAGTTTCGTTCCAGTTGCTGCCGCCGTTTGTTGTTTTAATTATATTTGAGGAGGAGCCGGAAGAGTTTAATGAAAAGCTTCTTGAACATGCATACCCTGTGGAAGTATTTGTAAACCATACATCTTTCAGGTTATAGCTGCCTGCATAAGTCTCGTTCCAAAGTGCACCGCCATTGGTTGTTTTAAGAACAATGCCGTTATTATTCACAGCGTATCCTGTCAGCGGCGCAGCAAAGTAAATAGACTGAATATCATTAGGGTCGCCGCCTGAAACAACTGACCAGCTTACCCCGGCATCTGACGAATGCCTGATATCTCCGCGGTCTCCGGCCGCAATTATGTGCACACTGTCACACATGACAATTTCATTGAGGTCAAAACCGGCTACTGGTCCTGCGGCCTCATAAAAATTTGCACCTGAATTTGTTGAGCGCAATATCGCACCGTCATCTACGGCAATCAAGAATACTGTTGGGGAGGTCTGTGTGACAGAAAAGAGCTGCACTGCCGTTCCGCTTGGAATTGTAGTCCAGTTTATGCCCGCGTTAGTACTTCTGATAATCGTCCCTGCATTTCCGCATGCGATCACAGTAGAGCTAATTCTTGTTATTGAAAAAAGTGATGAAGGAGCAGTTGTGCGGTATACCCACGTGAGTCCGGCATTGCTGGTTGTATAAACATCGCCAAATCCGTCGCAAATATATCCTTCAGTGTAACTATAAAAATAAACTGAGTATGTGCTTGATGCGCCGGTCCCAAGTGTCTGACTTTGCCAGTTTAAGCCCCCGTTTGTAGTCCTGAAAACTTTATTGTAGATCCCGACAGCAACAGCAGTATCTCCGCGTGCGACTTCAACATCCCACAAAATATCGGTTGTGCCTGCTGACTGTGCAATCCAGTTCGTGCCGCCGTTTGTAGTTTTCAATACAGTTCCGCCCCAGCCAACAGCCCAGCCTGTATTTGCATCGAAAAATGAAATTGATGTAAGGTCCTGCGT